>JBIJDE010000275.1:0-6368 GCA_044344305.1 Armatimonadota bacterium | reverse complement strand
ATGATTTATAATTCTTATGATGATTCTCGTGTCTTTTGTGGTAAATTTTCATACATTAAAAAGGTATCAACATGACACCAAAACAACGAATTATTGAAACTGTTCGGCATAATAAGACGGATATTCCGGCGATGTATGTCTGGTTCAGTCCAGATTGGGAGAAAAAGCTGGCAGTGGCGTTGAACGTCAGTAGAAATGATCTTCATCCCGCTTTGGGAAATGATATTATTCCAGTTGATATAGGAATTAATGCCTACATGATGGAAGATATGCCAGAAGGCGAAATACGCATTTCGGAGTTTGGTTTTAAATATAATAAAATCGGCGAGAGTTTTAACATAATTGATTTCCCCATCAAATCAATTGATGACGTCGTAGATTATATTCACCCAGACTCAAATGCCACGGGACGTTATGACTTACTTGATACCCAGGTTAAGAAATTTGGGAAAGATTACCCGATTCTGGTGGATATCTCATCGGTTGCTTTTGAAGCGGCATACAGCCTAATGGGAATAGAAGAGACCATGATTGCGCTTGCAACTGAACCGGAGACGCTGAAGCTGCTTTTTGAAAAACATGTCGCATATACCCTTGCTGTCGCAAAACACAGTATCGATCACGGCGCGGATATAATCTGGACCGGCGACGACTGGGGAACCCAGCAGGGAATGTTAATTTCGCCAGAGATGTGGCGTAGCGAAATAAAGCCTATCATCGCCAAATTATGGAATGGCATTAAAGAATATAAAAGCGATATTATAATTGCTCATCATTCCTGCGGAGCTATCGCACCGATAATCCCTGATTTGGTCGAAATGGGACTTGATATTCTCAATCCAATTCAGCCAAATGTCCCCGGGATGGATCCAACGAATCTTGCTGGTAACTTTAAAGGAAAAATAACATTTCTCGGCGGCATAGATACCCAGGATTTACTGCGTAACGCCACTCCAGAAGAAGTAGAAAACTCCGTCAAAAACACCATGGCAATATTCGACACTGGCTATATATTATCACCAGCCCACAGAATCCACGACGTCCCTTTTGCGAATATCCAGGCACTTTTTCGTGTGGCGGCAAGAGATACTCTTGATGGGATTGTGATTTAGAAGTTTGATGATATCAAATATCATTTTTGTTATATGAATGTAAGCTTCTATTTTTACATCGATTAATAGGATTGAAAAGATAAAATTATCTTATAAATTTTTATTAATAATTTATGGTAATCTTTTTAAAAAGCACAGTCCAGAAATTAAAATCTGTTTCATCCTGTTAATCAATGTGAAATTTCATTCGATTAGTAAATATTACCTCAGATATTTTATATTTTCTATTGACGCACCAGTCCTTTCAGGAATAAACTTTGAAAGGAAAACCGGTTTATTTCTTGGGGGCATTTATGCAGTTATTGCGGGACGAGTTGCGGGAATATTACGTTGAATTTCGGAGCGATAAAGTCGCTGGTGTGCCTGCGCCGGTACGGCAGATTTGGGCGGATATTGCTGCCGCAATGATTGATTTCGCCGCCAGTAACCCGGATAGTCATCCCTCGCTGATGAAAGCGCAACTTCACCATGAAATTGCTGAACGTTTTCAGCCGATTATTTTCCCTCATAGTCCATTTTTCTTCGAAATGGGAATGCGTTTTTCGGAGAATTGGGGATGTCCGTACCCAACTGACCGTATGCCTGCCGCCTGGATGTTTAATCGCAACCTGCCATTAATTGATGATAAGCCGGAAAGAAAATTTCTCCAGCCATTTAATCTACACGGTGATGAAAATAGAATCGGTTTATGGAATGTTTATGGCGCATCCGGGTTTGATTCCGACCATCATAGTATTGGATATACTAAACTACTTCATGTTGGGATAAATGGGATTTTAGAGGAAATTACAGAACGTCTGGCTTTGCCCTGCACCCCGCACCAGATGGCAAATTTGCAGGCAATGCAGATGAGTTGCCGGGCTATATTGCGAGTCGCGGAACGATTTAACGAGGTTGCTCGTGTGCAATTGTTGCTGGCAACTGACCCGCAGGTTTGCAAATTCCTCAACATGATTATGGACGCGACAGAACGCGTCCCCGCATTGCCGCCACGGACATTTTATGAAGGATTGGCAATGATGTGGTTCCTCCGCGAGGCGACAGCATCCATGGAAGCCATAGGGATATCTGTTGTTGGCCATATCGACCGCCTGTTGTACCCATTGTATCGCGCAGATATTGATGCGGGACGATTGACCGAAGATGAAGCGCGGGATTTGCTGGCGAGGTGGATGATGCCGAATGATATAAAGTTTCATGTCGAAGATAGTTCCTGGCCGGAAACCAGCACCTGTATGGAACTTGGTGGTTGTGATGAAGACGGCAATGTCGTGTGGAATGACCTCACCAGGCTGGTAATTGAAACCCACCATGCCCATAAGTTTTTCAATCCTAAACTTAACTGCCGCTACAGCGCTAACTCTCCGCAGAAATATCTTGATTTAATAAGTGAAACAATCCTTGATGGCCATAATCATTTCGCATTGTTAAATGATGATATACTTATTCCCGCTTGTGTGCGTGCTGGAAAGACACTACAGGAATCGCGGCTATATGTTAATGGCGGTTGCCAGGAGACTATAGTTGAAGGTGTTGAGCATAGTGCCGGAGCATATTACTATTTCAATATGTCGCGGGTGCTGGATATCTGCCTGCGTCCGTTGGATCGTTTGCCCGCTAATATGTCGACAGAATCAGCAGTACTGTTGCCACAACCAATTGTCGCTGCCAGCTTTGAAGATTTGTACGGAGATTTTATACAAATATTCAAGCAATTGGTAGCAACCGGTGCCGGTTGGATGGCGGAAATTGGCAAAGAACAGTGGAGATTGCACCCGTGTCCGCTATTTTCGACCACTTTGTCGGGTTGCATTGATAACGGTATGGATTATACCCAGGGTGGCGCGAAATACAACCCGAGTGGCATATCATTGGTGGGGTTGGGCACACTGGTTGATTCGCTGTTTGCCATAAAAAAAGCAGTTTATGAAGATAAAAAGCTGACGCTGGATGAGTTGCGGCAATGCCTGGCGGATAATTGGGTCGGTCATGAAGATATGCGGAGATATGTGAAAGAATTGCCGAAGTTCGGCCATGGTGACGAGGAAATAGATAATTTTGCCGCTGGTTTTGCCAAAGAGATAGCGGAGTTTGTACGAACAATCCCCTCAGAACGCGGCGGGAAATTCCAGCCCGGGTTCTTCGTTTATTACGCGTTTGAATGGTTCGCTCCTTTTGTTCGCGCACTGCCGGATGGTCGCCAGGCGGGTGATCTTTTATCGCAAGGGGTTACTCCGCATCGTGCCACTGCGCCAGACAGCCTGACTGATGTTTTTCATTCACTGTCACACATTGATTTTAGCGATTATTCTGGCAATTGCGTGCTTGATGTACAACTGCCAACCGGCAGCGAGTTACCAGTAAATAGCCTGTCCGCAGTCATCCGCACCTTCGCGGCACTTGGCGGTCCTACCCTGCAATTAAATTACACCTCTGTAGATGAACTGAAAGATGCCCAACTACACCCGGACGCCCACCGCGATCTGGTAG
The DNA here is from genome assembly GCA_044344305.1 of Armatimonadota bacterium. Taxonomy (GTDB): domain Bacteria; phylum Armatimonadota; class Hebobacteria; order CAIYQO01; family CAIYQO01; genus JBAXQQ01. The sequence goes on along the minus strand of JBIJDE010000275.1, from coordinate 2,766 downwards.
TTCGCATCAGCGGTTTGTCAGCGCATTTCGTCTGTCTACAAAAATATGTCCAGGATGAGATAATAAGCCGGGCGTTGATGAGCGTGTAACATCCAGTTTATCTTTTTATTTGTTTGCATGGTACAAAGATAACAGTCACCGTTTGGAACAGGGTCGCAGCCCGGCGGATTTTCTTGATTCTATCATTTTTACTACTTGCCAATCAGGAAATTGGCGTTCCCGGGGATAGCCGGGCTGCGACCCTGTTCCAAACGGTGACTGTTATTATTGGATATCATCTTTATTTCAGTTATTTATAAAAATAAATACCCTTAAATTTGCAGGTAACATTATTAAACTGGCGTAAATAATTAGTGAGGTTGAATAGAATGATTCCAAATACTAATTACCCCGAAAAGGCCGATTCAATGGCTGATCTCATTAATAGAATTCGTCTTGCTCCTGACCGTTTGGCAGCCGCATTAGAAGGTTTGACTGTTGATGATATTGTAGCCAATCCTATTCCCGGCAAATGGTCAATCCGCGAGTGTGCCGAACATATTTCCGGTGTTAGCATTGGATGGTCGGATATGTTTTTTGAGTCGATTGAAGATTTTTACACTACCCCGCGAACTAATGATGTAAAATGGCGGGTTCCGCTGGAAACTGAACTGAAAGAAAGCATTGACTCTGCTGTTTTAGTATATCGTCGTCATTGCAATAATCTTGCCGATTTACTTTCCACACTGCCGGCAGAAGATTTTACCCGTAAATTCAAACCCGTATCTTGGCTCACCGAACCATTTCAAATAAATGAAAGTATTAACTGGGGTGTGGTGATTCATTGCGACTATCATCTTGTTACTCTTCATCGTTTGCGTACTGCACTGGGAAAACCGTTGGACTGGATGGCTATTTATACAGAACGGTATCAAATCGGTAAATAGTTTTCAGTTTATAGTGTTCAGTGTAAATAAAAAATATCTTAAAAGAGTAATTAATTCAACAACTTATATACATTCATATTGTCAAACTATAGCAATATAAGTTACATTTATTAATAAATGTAAAACTTTCAAAAAGGGAGAGTATCAATGATTAGAAAATTAATCATGACAGTAGTGGTAACGATTGCCTGTTTATTTGCAAGTGCAGTAGAACTGGCAATCAAGTTTCCGCTTAACCGAGTGGCATTGCAGACGAATGAGTCTGTGCCGGTAGCAGTGATACGTTCAAATGCGACTGCATTGACTGCAGACACGCTGGTTGCGACAATTACCGGTGAGAATGGCAGTAAACTGCGGTTTACCTTCGCTGTTCCTGCTGTTGATGTGGTGAATAATTCCGCTCGCAACACCCAGCACTTTAATATTGATGCCCGTTTACTGAAACCAGGAAATTATATTCTGCAGGTTGACGTTAATGGAGTCACAGCAACTACGCCGTTTGAAGTATATTCAAATTTGCGACGTTCTACCTTTAAATTAATCAATTGGGGATCACCGGCAGGAGCAGCTAACCAGAAAATCCAGGGTGAAGGTGATGGTGGATTAGGTTACAATTTGATGTATGACAAACCTGCTGATATTACCGAATACATCCGTGCCGGAGTGGATGTAATGCCAGTAAATATTATGGGTGGTGGTCACCAAATGGAATTGCGCTCAGAATGTGATTGGAGCGACCCTTATGTTATGTTAGGTGGTACTCGAAAGGCAACTCGTGCGGCATTTCAATATCGTATGTTCCCCAATTTCATTGGCTTGAATTTTTATGATGAGCCAGGGTTGACCTGGGGGAAACATCCGGATACCGGTGAATGGACTCCTCACGGTATTCCATCGCAAATGCGTTCATATGAAAGTGCTTTTAATAAATCTGCCATACAGTATAATAAAGTTGACCCGGTAAAAGCAGATGATGTCTCTGCATGGAAAGATTTTGGCAGTTGGAAGCTTGGTTTTATGGATGCTGCCTGGCGAGAATCAGCGTATGGTGTTAATCAGGTAAAACCTGGATTGATAAACAATACTCAGAGTCAGTATGGCTGGTCGGCATTTACCGATGGTTATTATTTTAATGTTACCCGCAGTTTGAATGTTGCCAGTGGTCACGGTGGTTATGATGATTTGAGCGGCGGATATTATTGCCCTTCGTATTTTCTGGAAATGGCGCGCGCACGTGACCGGGCAAGGCCAAACTGGTATCTGCCCACCTGGTATCGCAATATAACAGATGATAATATGCGGGTTGAAAATTATCTTTCATTTGCTATAGGTATTCAGGGAATCATGACACCACCATGGATTGAACCGACCGGTAAAACTCCGTCCGGCAAAGCGGCTATCATTGAAACAAACCGTGTTATGGGACGCCTTGGCACTATCTTCAATACAATGCCAAACACCCCGAAACAGGTAGCAATGCTATACTCCATGTCCAACAACCTTGATACGCAGTCGAAAGACCGCACAGTGAATTACGCCCACGGTTACAAACATGGCGCCAGACTGGTATTTGGTTATTTGGCTGGTTTAATCAGTCAGCAACCGGTGGATGCAATTGTTGATGAAGATATTATAGATGGTACTCTGCAGGCTAATCACAAAGCAGTATTGCTTACCAGTATTGATTATCTTGAACCTAAAGTAATTCGCGGTCTGGAGCAGTTCATCGCGAATGGCGGTATAGTTTTACAGACTACTGATAGCACGGTACAGGTGAAAGGCGCCATTAATCTCGGCGTTGCACCCGGGTTGCCTGACCAAGCGGCATTTGACGCATTGC
>JBIJDE010000191.1:0-8495 GCA_044344305.1 Armatimonadota bacterium | reverse complement strand
ATGGCGCAATCCACGTTCGTCGGAGGAGCACCTTTCACTTCTTCGAGACAGCAATCATGTGGTTTTGGCAATGGATGACGATTCTGGACGGGTAGTCGGGTTCATCACTGCCATTACCGACGGTATACAGGCGGCGTTCATCCCGTTGCTGGAGGTGTTGCCAGCATGGCAGGGACAGGGGATCGGGAGCGAACTTGTGCGACGGATGCTCGATCAGTTACGGGCATATCCATGTGTCGATCTCACCTGCGATCCGCATCTTCAACCTTTTTACGAGCGTTTCGGGATGACTCGTTCCGTTGGGATGGTGCTCCGGCGATATGTGAAACCTGCTGTGGAGTTCCGTCGCCTTCATGCCAACGAAGAGGATGCCGGATATCAGGTAATTCTTGATACCGTAGCATGGTTGCTGACGCGGGAGATTGACCAATGGCATACCCCGTTGTCAAGGGAAGTATATGCCAACCGTCACGAGCGCGGTGATAATTTCGGATTGTTCCTTGACGGCATATTGTCGGGGATTGTCTCACTACGTATAGACGCCCCGGACGATTGGGCAGGTGACATTTCCTCACCAGATGCACGATATTTAAGCACGCTGGCCACCAAATTTCATGGTCGTGGAATAGGACGGATGACCGTCGAATATGCGTTGCGCTGGCTGGCGGATCAAGGTCATACAATGTTGTATCTTGATTGTGCACCTGGTTTTCTGGAAGAATACTATACATCGTTGGGCTTTACCCGTGTCAGGCAGCAACTCCGAAATTTTTTGTATGGTGTCAGCGAATGTGTGCTGATGAAAATAGAGATTGTGAAATAAAGGTGATCATCCAATAGAGTAGAAAGTTGAAAACTTATAAGGTAAACAGTTTTCCAATCTATTTGAGGTTATAGGAGCAAACATGAAGCACTGTATCGAAACAAAACATACCGATTGGCAGCACCCGTTGGTAAAAAAAGGCACGGTCGCGCCAATTATGGGGGAGACCACGCCATTTGTTTTTAAGGATCGGTTGTATCGCTTGGAGAATTGGCAAAAATTCATGGAAATCCCTCGTGCCACCTGCGGGGAGCGCTACATGGAAGATGTCGTGCGTATCTGGGATGTTGAGAAGGACCAAATGGTTTCTGTTCCACTGGTAGGTCATTCTTTTGCGGCATCGTTTGTGTGGGATAACATCGTCTATGTCTTCGCTGCCGCGCATCCCGCCAATAACCAGTGGCGTACGGTTACTGAAATTACTCTGACCACCTCGGACGATCTTGTAAATTGGACTCCACCGGAAGTAGTGCTACAAGCCGAAAGCGGTGAGCATCTGTTTAATGTTGCGGTATGTCGTGGTACTGACGGTTTCATTATGCTGTATGAAACTGATGACCAACAATGGCCAAAGTTCACTTTCAAATATTGCGCATCCGACGATTTGCGTCACTGGACGCTGATTCCTGACGCTGTCTACGGACGCGAAAAATATGTCGGCGGACCGGCACTGTATTACGAAGGCGATTGGTATTACACCCTCTACCTGCAAGACCTGGGTGGCAAGTGGGAAACACGCATCACACGCTCACATGATTTAGTGCATTGGGAAGACGCGCCTGTCGACCGACCATTCCTGACTTTCGACGAAGGACGTATTTTCCAGTATTGGCAGCACAACGAATTATGCACTGTGCAAGAAATCAATGCCTCCGATGCGGAATTGTGCGAGTGGCAAGGGAAAACGATTGTCTATTTCAACGGCGGCGATCAACAAAGTGCAGGCGACCTGCAACTCGCCGTGTTTGAAGGTTCGCCGCAGCAGTTGTTTGAAACTTTTTTTGCTGAGCCTCCCGTTTACCAACCATCAACCCGGCAACTTGCATTTCAGGAACGACAGTTCGGCGCGTTCATTCACTTCGGAATGGCCACCTGGTATGACGGTCCAGAGACAGCGGTTTTTCCGGAGACATTACGCCATCCGTATGCCTTCAATCTTTACCAGTGGGGTTCCATGACTGCGCAACCACCGGCAGTGACGTTCGATCCCAGCGAATTGGATGCGGCGCAGTGGATGGTCGCCGCCAAAGCTATGGGAGCACATCATGTAGTGCTGACGGCCAAACACCATAATGGGTTCTGCCTGTGGCCAACATCAACGACGGATTATAGCGTGCGCAACAGTCCATGGCGAAACGGTAAGGGTGACGTGCTGGCTGAGTTCGCTGCCGCCGCACGCGAGGCTGGATTAGGCGTTGGGATATACATCTCTGCCGGCGATGTGCATCACGGCTGTTTCAGCACTCCAGAACCTCAGGGGCAACGACGGCTAATCGGGGATACCACGGAATACCAACCTATCTTTGCCGCGCAGTTCCGAGAGGTATTGAGTGGATACGGCGAACTGTGTGAAATCTGGCTGGATGGCGCGCTCGATCCGTTTGGCCCGGATGTGTGCCGCACTGATGGTTCTTGCGTTGGAACGGCACTCTGGGATGAGTTGATTAGCATGGCTCGCGAGATGCAACCGAATGCGGTAATAATGGGCGGGACGCAACCTGATGTGCGCTGGCCCGGCAATGAGGATGGACTGGCTCCGTATCCTCTATGGAATGTGGTGGCACCAGGCGAGGAAGCCGCCAATTATTTACCCGTTGGCGTAACAGGATGGCTTGTACCCGAAGCCGATGTCTTCACCCGTCCGTCATGGTTCTGGACCCCGGATTCCGATGATAAGCTTCTTAGTCTGGAACGATTGCGCGACATTTACATGCGTTCTATCGGCCATGGTGCCAACCTGTTAATCAATATGACGCCAGACCGTCGCGGACGTATTCCGGATGCAGAGGTGTTTCGACTGTCCGAGTTTGGTGATGACATTCGTATCCGGTTTGACCACCCACTGGCAGATATCGCGAGCGAGGGATGCTGGCGCGAAGGGATGACGATAGAACTGGCGTGGGACAATCCCTGTGTAGTTAATTCGTTGGTGCTTGAAGAAGATTTGCAGTATGGACAGCGCATTGGAGAGTATTGTATCGATGCGCAGGTTGACGGTGCGTGGCAACGTGTCCTGGATGGCACGACCATTGGTTGTCGATACATCGCATCGTTGGAACCGGTGGTGACTAAACGGCTTCGTCTTCGGGTGTTAGATAGTCTACCATTGCCAAAAATCCGGCGATTTGCGGCATTTGGTGAAAAATAAGTTGACAAAATTTTTTGTAATTGTACTTGTTCATGGATGTCAGTTTATCCAGGTCAATGCCAGTCATGTCAAAAAGAATAGTCACTGTGTGGAAAGGGACGCAAGTCCGGCGGATTTTCGACAAAACATAGCGCACCAGTATGTGTTGCGCGGCATTGCTGAATAAACTCGATATCAAATAACCGTAAACTGAGGAGTGTATCGTATGAATCTGTGGCACAACTACCCCTTCGAAGAGACCACTGCCGTATTGTTTGACTTCGGCGAGGTGTCACGCGACTTGTTGGCGAGTAAAAACTCGGTAACTGATCTCGAACAAGTCTGGGAAAAGCTGCGCATCCGCCTGGTAACATGCGACATCGAGGCGATGCTGGCGCATGACACCACAAACACTACTGCGATCGATGCCTTAGCGCATCAATGGGAGCAAGGGGCGCGGCAGACAGCAGCAGGTACTCACGAGGCTATTCGAGAAAACGCGCGGTTATTTCTGGCCATCCAGCAAGTGCTCACCCGTGAGCAGGCACGCGCCGCGGCCATTAATTGCCATGCCATGCCACCACATAAATTGCGCCTGCCTTGCGTGGCATTGGTTCAATTGTATCGAACTGGTGTGTTGATGGCCTGCGAGATGGATCTGAATGGCCTGCTATCATCGATGCGGCTTACCCATCTGGCAGGACGTCCTGCTTTCATGGGCAACGTCATTTCGCGTTCCGAGGACACGGTAGATATCGAGCATTGCGTCGCTCCTCCAGACATGCTGCCGGGTCTCGGTGAATATACATTTCAAGACTGGCATGGTGTATCCGAATATGCCACGGTACTGGTCGATTTGCCCGAACACGGTACGGTAACGCTCGCGCGCATCGCCCCCAGCCTGGAACGCATCCATTTCGTCGTGGGACAAATCACCGGCGCTCATCATACCGGCAGTTGTCGTAATAGCCTGACTGTTCGCATACCGGCGTGCCAGACGTTTATGAATGAGAAACTTGATGGCCATTATGCCCTCGTATGCGGAGATGTCAGCAAGTCCTTATCTTTTTAATTAGAATGTTCGCGCCATGCGCAAAGCGCGATAGAATATCATACTCGGGGAAAGAACTATTTCATCAGAACAATATCTAAACGAGATATTAATTAATATATTAATATACAGGGACAGGTTTATCTATTAACCATTATATTCCCATGTTTCTACAAAAAGTATACAAAATAATGATGATATTTACAAATGTCACCACACCATCTAATTCTTGGAAAGAATAGAATTTAATAGTGTAAGTATAAACTGATTTAGCAACGTTAATCTATTAGATGTGCGCTAGCCGGAAGTTGCGGAACCCGGCGACCTGTGTGAAATCTGGCTGGATGGCGCGCTCGATCCGTTTGGTCTGGATGTACGCCGCGCTGACGGGTCGCGCGTTGGAACGGCACTCTGGGATGAGTTGATTAGCAGCAACCGAATGTGTGCTGATGAAAATTGAGATTGCGAAATAATGATTGCTTTTGACACTGCTGAAGGAAGAGGATGGGGTATTTTCTCTTGTTTCGGAATACCACATGGTCAACGCGGAATTGAAAAGAAACCTGTATTTCCGAAGTTGAAATAAAATATAATATTTTTAAGATGTTGGCATAAGAATTGAAAAGAAAATAGTCACTCACCAGAAACTACATTAAAATGAAGTAATGTGGTCGTCGTAGAGACGCAAGGCCTTGCGTCTTGTATTTTTAATTTGCAATCTATTTAAAAGGAATAATTTTCGTGATTGGACCGCAGGCATCTTGCCTGCCCCTTGTAGAAATTTAGCGGCACGTTTTATAAAAACATAGGCTTATTAAATTTTAGGATAAACGTTCTTTTTGTTGTGCCACTAAATTTCAGCCGGGGGCAGGCTGGAAGCCTGCGGTCCCAGTGTATAAGACATACACTGGGAGTCTTGTATCGGTACATATTTATTTTACAACAAAATACCACTGAAAATAATTGTTGTAGAAGTTTCGTGTTCTGGGGAAGGAACGCAAATCGCTCCTTTCCATACGGTGACTATCTATTTACAATTACATTCTCTTATAACCACTAATATACAACGAAAACAGATCACCTCATCGCTTCACCAGCCATGTAACGGTATTTTTCATCAATACTTGCCAGGCTGGGGCGTCCCAGAAAGCGGTTTCGCCTTTGGGTGCTTCGCCGAAGGGGGTTGCCAGTACGCAGGCGATGTGACCGGTGGTTTTTGTGGGGGTGTTTAGTACTAATACCGGGTAATCTCCAGCCTTGACGGCTGTTACGGCGTCTGCTTTGGGTTTGCACAGATGATTGTAATAAACGCTATCCTGCGCTGCGAAATTTACATCGCGGGTGATGGGGTTATCGGCGGTCACCTTCAGGTTGTGGGTGCCGGTTATCTTTCGCCAATTGTACCTTTCACCCGGTTCCACCGGCAGCATTTCCAGCAATGTTTTATTGTTGAAACCGGCCTGTCCATACGCTTGGTCTCCGCCGAGAATGAGCAGGTTGCCGCCGGCGGCAGCATAATCTTTCAGCATTTCCTGGCCAACAATGTCCAGCGGTGCGGCAGGGAGATTGCCCAACACTATCAGGTCGTAACTGAGCAAAGCGGGATAATCGCCAGGGAAATATGTCAGTGCCAACCCTACCGGTGAGTTGTCCAGCCAGCCATCAGTGATAACAGCATTGGGGAAAGCGGCTTTCACCGCTTCATCGACGCGGAAATATTCATGCCACATACCGCGCAGGTACAGCACTTTTGGTTCTTTATTCGGCACATATTGTATAACATCCGGTTTCAGGAATATCTTTTGTTTAGCTGGTCGGTCGTATGCCAGGTATGGCTTCATGGTGAATGGGTCGTTGTTTTTCCCCTCTGCTCCACCGTAATAATCGCCGTAAACCTCGGTAATCTGTTTACCGTCAGGTGTGGTGCCGGTCACGGTCACTTCAATACCCGCCGGCATGGATGCCACTCCCGCAGCTTTTACTACGGCCGTATTCACACCCTCGGTTAATTCCGCAATCTTCGCGTCCGGTACTGTTGCTGTCCACTGGGTTTTCAAACCCCACACCTTCGTTTTAACAACAACATCTTTCAACCCGGTCAGGCCTTTGCTCAATTGGTGTTCTATCTGCAAACCACCGGGAACAGCCGTCACTTCGAAATTAGCTATCAGCTTTTCGCTGCCATATTTAAACCCGGTAACTCCGGCGACCGGCATTAACACAATGTCGGTGCTCCATGTTTTTCCGGCGGGGATGGCTACCTTGTCATACATCCATTCGGTGGTAACGGCAGAAATATTATCATAAATACGCCACAGGTCATTGTAATTCATCAGGCACATCATTCCCTGTTTGCGCTCTTTGTTGAAGGCACCGTTCCACCCGGTGGTGGCATCGTCCATGTAATACCAGGCATTGCCGAACCATTCATTGCCTTTTGCGTCTGCACCCAGGTTATCAATACCGCGAATTGCTGGTCGCGCCCAGGTAGTTCCTTCCTTGCCGCCAAACCAGAAATTATTCTGGCTCCAATAGCCGGTAACTTTGCCATCAGCACTGTTATTAGTTAAAGATACCGTGCAGCGCAAAGCGCGTTCGCCATCGCGCAGGGTGATTAGCCGTTCCAGCCGGATACCTTTTGTCGTCGTTTCCGTACCGGTGCTTCCAACCTTCACTACGGCTTCATCCGGACCGTTCTTCACCACTTCGCCATCGTATTTGCGTCGTAAAAATTCACCCGGCCAGGTTTGTTCCCAGACGTGGTCCATTAATATGCCACCGCTGGATGCTACCGGATAAACTATATTATCCTCGAATCCCTTATATACAAATGTATCCACCCGCGCACCCATTTTCAGGTCGATGGTCAGTTTTATCATGTCATTCTGCATGGTTATGGTGTCACCGGTTTTCACTGCAGATGCGCTGTATGAAAATATTGAGGCCAGCATGAATAGAGAAATCGAAATCATGGTAATTTTTATTTTATTTATTGCTGTCTTCATCTTAGCGTCCTCCCTTCTTCATATCAATCACCAGTATATTCCAGAGAGCTACTTCGGGAACAGTAAGTTTGTATACATTTTCCACCGATTGAATCGGAATATTTTCGCGCTTCATTGGCTCCGGACTCAGGCTGATTGCTCGTACCGGTTTCCATCCATCCAGCAATGTCGGCATTACGCTGATGTTGATATTTTTCAATGGCGGCGGTACATCTGCGGGAGATTTTCCTTCCCCGACAGTAGGCTTTGCCGGCGGATTTATCAAATGGATTATAAGTTGTTTATGGTTTTTATCAATCGGACGTTCATACACCCAGTTGCGCCACCAGATGCTGGATGGGGCAAGAATAGTATTCTCTGGTGAATAAATCCTGGTGAGGGCATTATCCCAGATGAATGCGGAGTTATGAGTTACGAATCCTCCCCATAAATGCTGGTAATATGGATGCGCTCCGGCGGCATAGGCAAAAATATTGGTATATCTGCCATCTGCACTATTCTGGGATGACAGAATTGGTCCATAATAACCACCAAGTTTTTTAATAGCATCAACATCTTCGGCAACGCTGGCGGCATATACTTCCCAGCGATGCAAAGGATGCTGAACGCCGTCTGCCTGATTGATATATTCATTCATTATTAGACCGCCGTCGCGGCAAAGTTCTGTTGATTCGCGCGGGGTGGTCGCCATCGTCTGTCGCCAGTTGCCTTGTGTCCAGTTATAACCGTAACGGAACTGCGGATATTTTTTCGTCAGGTATTCCTTGGTTTTGCGCATATTTTCCGCATTTCGAGCATCTATCTGGTCCGGTGTCAGTTTTTCTATCAATTTACCTTCAAGGTCATAGATTTCCGACTGCACATCAAAATTGCCGTCCCAGCGTGCTCCATCCCAACCCAGCACTGCCACAGATTCGCCAAGGTTTTTAATGCCGATATCCAGCACTTCTTTGTTATTTATATTGTAATTTACCGCTACCCAACCGCCCCAATGTTTTTCAGTCGTGACATCCCAGTCGTGAATTTCCTTAACATTCCTGTCCACTGCCAGAGTACCGCTATATTGCCAAACCCATTCCGGATGCTGACGCGCCATTTCCATGCCATAAGTGCCGCCACCGGTAAGTTTGGCGTAAGTTATCGCTTTTATTCCCTGTTCATGGGCTTTATCTATCAATAATTTCAACGCAGCTTTTGATTCGCGATATCGCGCCTGTCCTGACCACCATGCGTCCTTTGTCGGCACCATACCCATAAAGTCATCTAGCT
>JBIJDE010000266.1:0-6584 GCA_044344305.1 Armatimonadota bacterium | reverse complement strand
GGAACGCAAAAGAGAAGAAATAAGATTAAAGAATGACTATATACAATGTCAAAACATACAGACAACTGGTGAAAAAGAATTAATCGCGGCGCAACGACAACACCGCGAGGCGATATTGCAGTGGAATAATACCATTAAACATTTTTATGATTTGCTGAATAAATATCGTATCGACTTACCGTTTTCTATCAGTTCTCTACTAGGTGAGATTGACTCATTACGTTCGGTACAAAATTTAAGTGAAATAAATATTCCAGATACTTCTCTATATATTGATACAGCGCAACAAGAAATGGTACGGTTGGGCGGAGAAGACACAAACGATAGAAATAAATTAGAAAAAGACCGCGATGATTTAAATAGATTAAATTCAGAAATAGAGCAACTGGTAAAACAGGAAGAAATTATCCCGCAGATATTAAAATATGCCGAGGTAATGAATCTTTTAAACAGAAACTTGATTCAGGCTAAACCATTGTACAGTATGTTGGAATGGAAACCGGGATTATCTGCCGATGCACGCATAGCATATGAAGAAGCAATAGGACAAGATGTATTAGCGACATTTGCCGTATCTGGCCAAGATTATGCAAAAGCCGCAAGTTTAATATTTCCTGATTATCCAGGAATTCGGTTGGCAAACCGTGATGAAGCACAAAATGACCCGCCATCATGGATTCGCGAATCATTTGATATTTCAACATCAGATCCGGCAGCAATCCGAATACTCGCGGATGAAATGATAACACGGGTTAACCAGCCTCCAGTTTCTGTTTTTCAGCATGGTGTTAACATATTACGTATGCGAAGCCATGAACGACATTTTGAAAAAAATCGAATAAGTTTTATCGGCATTAATAGTCGCCGGGAAGCTATGCGGAAGAAAGTTAAGCAACTGCAAGATGATAAAAAGCTTATTGAAAAAGATATCCGGGAATATGAAAAGAAAATTAATAATAATTCAGAAAAATTAATACTCATGAAAAATATTACCGGAATAATGTCTGATATACCTTTAAAAATCAGTGACAAACTTAATTCTACAACAAAGATGACGGATAAATTACTTGATGCTGAAAAGCGATTAGAATCACAGCAGAAAGAATTGGAGTCTGTTAGTAAGCGATTGAATGATTGCATTTCTCAACTGGATGATTTAAATAATCGTATTAGCAATGAAGGTTTAGATAAACTCGAACAAAAACAGAAGAAAATCAATCGTGATATTATTGCTAATCATGAAAAAATTAGTGAGCTAAATAAAAAAAGCGGTGTTATAAGTGAAAAAATAGCTGAAATTACCAGAAATATTACAAGACTTTCTGATCAAATACAAAGTAAAAAAAACACATTAAACGATGTTGAAATACAACTTTCACCATTTGCTGTTGCTGTTGAAAGTGTAGAATATTATGTTTTGCGCACCTGCAGTGGTAATCAATTCACAAGTATTGAAAATGTTACAAGCGCATCTGATCGTGTAAAAAGAGATGAAGCGGAAGAGATAGGTGGTTTACGACATAATTTACACCACCCTACTTATGGTGCATTATATTCTTTTGTATATGATGATTCAATTAATCTATTGATAGACAGATATTCAAAAGAAATTTCTGATGTTGTTACTGAGGGGCAACGCCAAATAGTTGAACAAAACGAAATCATTAGTGAACATACCAGAGAATTAATACGCGACATAATAATGGGTGACCTGTTTACAGAACTAAGAAGCAGTGTAAGCAAATTACGATCCATGGTCAAAAAAATCAATCATTTACTTAATCGTCGTGTATTCGGATCAAATAGATATCGTTTTCGTATTGATCCAGAACGGAATTATCGTGGATTACTCGAAGTTATAGAAAAATATAACCCGCATGATCCGTCTGCGCAAGATGAGTTAAAGACATTTCTTGATATACATAAAGATGAAATTATGACAACAGAAGTTAATGATATTCCTGCCGCACTTGACTATCGAAACTGGTTTAGATATGAATTAGATATGATTTCTGAAACAGATAATGGAGTAGTAGCAATGGACCGCAAAACAAAAGGTCTTGGTTCTGGCGGGGAGCAGGCAGTACCGAATTATCTTCTCATTTTAACAGTATCTCATTTCCTTTATGATGGGAATAATGATTTACGCCATAGAGCATTACTGTTTGATGAAGCATTTTATGGAATTGACGCAGGCAGACGTGACCAATTACTTGGTTTCGCGTCTGATATTGGCTTACAGCTTTTCGTTGCATCTCCTGATTTAGATGGTGTGAAAAAGGAAATCCCTTGTTCTACAACTTTATTAGTAGTGAAAGATGAATCATGCGATATTCACTTATATCCATACGATTTCAACAATCTAAATCAATTATCATTATTTGAAGGCACACCTGATGCGAAAACCGCAGAATTTGGATCTGCAACAGGAGATAACTATGTATAATCCAAAAATATTCTGCGATACGATGAATAAATATCCAGAGATAAAAGATATCTTACATAAATTAGCTGTGCATATTGCAAAAAATCGTGTATTGAAAGGAAGAGTTAAATTAGGTGAAAATTTTACATCTTCGACAATAAACGGATTATTAAGTTTATTTCCTAATTCAGCAATTGATTTTAAAAATAAAGCTGTTTACATTAAACTCAATAAAATTAATATCGCTTCTGAAGATGAGTCATCTTGGATTATCGCGTTATGCGATTCATGTGGAATAAACTTAAAAACACATGATAATATAAAAAATGATGCGTTAACAGAATCTGCATTGTTGATTGATCGTTGCCGACTTGAGTTTCCTGATCTTTTACCAATATGGGATAGCGAAAATATACCAGAGCTATCTGCAATGATAAAAAATCGAACTGCTACAATCGTTCAAAATGAATATTTTCAACTGGCTAATATTATCAAGTTCTTATTATCAGATCATGAACCTTTAGGAATGGCTGATTTAAGCGCAAGATTTTTTGCTGATAGTAAAGTATTGAAAACGACACCACAAATTGTCAGAAAGTTAGCCGACTGGCTATTAATACTTCGTGATGAAGAGATAAATGACAATTCACGACGACAAATATGGTCTGATTATAATGTTACAGAAAATACAACCGCAATAAAAGTGACGTTATTTGGGCCATTGATATATTATAAAAATAGTGAATGTTTTGACTGGATAAAAAAATTGTATCTGCAAGGAGAAACAGCAACATTATCTTGGGATAATTTACGCGGAATAGATTCATTGGTTTTACCAGGAGATGTACCAGTTTATACCTGCGAAAATGAAACACCATTTAATATGCTTGTCCGTGAAAAAAATAATGGATTATATATTTATTCCGCTGGATACCCCAATTCAGCAGTTTGCAAGGTATTACATTTATTACCCGAAAATACAATTATTCAACATTGGGGTGACAGTGATTTTGATGGTTTGCGAATAGCAACAATAATAAATAAAATCCGTCAGGTTAAGTTATGGCGTTGCAGTCTACCAGAATTAATACGTCATCATTCAACTTTGCTCCCTCTCTCATCAGAAAAACAAACAAGGGCTAACTCATTCCTTTCTAATAATCCAGATTTCCCATTTGTTAATGAATTAAAATATTCAATAGAAAATGGATGGCTTGAACAGGAAAATTGGCGTAAATAAACACTATGCATAATATTTGTTTCCAAGCACATATTAGCCGGTTGATTGATATCACTCAACTATTTTGTCAAAATATTAACGTTCCTTGTAAATCTTATGTACAGCATAAAGTGGCAAAATATCAGCATCATTTAAACGTCCGAAGTTTTCCAGTGATACCCGTAATCCACGTTGAAATCCTCGTTGTTTAAGAAAAATCCTCATACTTTGCATTGTTCCGCGTATACCGGATTTTACTTCTACAGGAACAATGTCATTTCCACGCTGAATAACATAATCTACTTCAGCATTGGCTCCACGTTCATCACGTTGCCAATAAAACAGTTCAGGACGACGATGTGATGATTGATATGCAGCCATGTGTAGTCCGACTATTAATTCAGCCATACTACCATTATTCGTTAAAGCTATTTCATCTGCCGTCATATGTGATGACATGTCCAATCCCAACAGACGCTGATGAACCCCTACATCAAACAACAGTGCTTTAAAAACTCTTCTGTCAGTCATCGTTCCTAACGGAATACCTGTTGCAGGAGTCTTAAAAACTTGATGCACCAAACCTGCTTTAACAAGAAGGTCCAATACATTAAGTATTACTGTTGATTTAATTTCCCTTTCTACTTCCGCACAAACAAATTTCCCTCCAGCCTGAGCTGCTACAGACCGAAAGGTTTCAGTAAGTCGTTCCAATGGAATTCGCTTTCGATATTTGGCGAAATCATCCTGAAAAGTTAGAATCAAATCATCTAAAACATTCATCACCTTTAGAAGATCATGTGTTGCAGCATAAGTATTCACTGCCTCTGGCATACCACCAACAAGCATATACGTTCGCAAATATTCAATCAATTTTTTGTGAAATGGCAAATCCAACGGTTTATCAAATGATGCTGTATCTATCATTTCAACTAATGATTTTTCTCCTACAGCATATAAAAATTCAGGAAAAGTTAATGGATACATAAATCGTGATGTTAATCTACCTACACCAAGGGATGGGATATCTTGCAAGGCAAACTCTAATAATGACCCGGCTGCTATAACATGCAATTTCGGCATCTGCTCATGAAAATATCGTAATGCAGCCAATACTTCGGGACATGATTGAACTTCGTCAAAAAACAATAATGTTTGACCCTCTACAATAGGCACTCCCATAAACGCTGATAGTTTTTCACACAATGGCCTGGCACTTAATGCATCATTAAAGAAAAACTTTGCATCCGGCCTTTCCTCGAAATTTATTTCTACAAAATACCGGAAAGATTTACCCAGTATCCGTACAGAATAAGTCTTGCCTACCTGACGCGCACCTCTTAACAGCAATGGTTTTCTTTCTTTTTCAGCAGCCCATGCCGCTAATTCACTCTCAATATTACGTTTCATAATGGTAATTCTCCCGAAATAATACCCATTATACTACTAATTTCGCCCATTTGCATACCCAATAAATAGCACTAAACACCCATTTGCATACCCAATTGGTAATAATCTAAATCTTTTTATACATTTTCCAGCATTTGTTTGCTGTTTAGGAAGTATTGAAGTTATATATTAAAATCCCATATCCGAGGTAATACATATTTATTTGCAATATCTTTGTCGGTATCTTACGCGGTGACTGGGGTGGTAACTGGGGTGGTCACTAGGGTGGTGACTGGGGTGGTAACTGGGGTAGTCAACAAATTAAGTATATTTTCTTATTCAAATTTTAATAATTTTGCTAATGTTTAAAAGAAGGCTATTTGGGTATTTTAATAGAAAGTTTTTATAACTTTCGCACTTTTTTTAAGATAAAAGTCGTTATAAAAATATTGCTTAATTTAACAAACAGGCTACCCCACTGTCCCCAAAAATGCCTGTTGAATAATAATTTATAGCAATTTTCCTCTCGAATTTAATAAAAAAAGGGCGACTTGTAATCAACAGGTCGTCTGTTCGAATTCGACTGAAGGTTCCATTTTTTTGCCGTTTCATCTTCTTTTATCATGTTATTTTTTATGAAATTTTCAAAATTAACAATAAATAACATCACATAACCATATATAACATTTTGTAACAAAGTTTATCAATACATAACAAATTAAATATTATATTTAATTTTATGTTTAATTTAATTTTATATAGTTTCCTTTTAAATAAAACAGATAAAACTTTCCTTATAGTAATGAAACGGATAGATTAATTGGGATTTATGTGGGGAAGGTCAACAATTTCCTGTCCCCACACTGCAAACCAAGTTTACTCGCTTCCATTAATATAAGCATTATCTTTAATTATCATAGTAGCTCATAATGTTAAGCACGATGCATGTGAATACGCCGAATACCATGCGTTACTTCTTCTGTTATACCAATGGATCCGTTTTCAGATTCAGACAGATAAGCATCAAGAGTTTCTTTCCGAAAGAGAATTAATTTCCCGGCACGAGTATGCGCAATCTTCCGTTCCAAGACTAATTTGCGCAAAAGATACTCACTAATACCCAAATAACGTGAAGCATCACGAACACGGTAAGTAACTGGTTTAATTGAAATAACCATAACATCCACCTCCATAAAATAATAGCCAGTGGATATACAATCAACTGGCTTCATATCTATAATATGTAATTGAGAACTGAGGATAATACAGAGATAGAAAATGGTTGGAATGATTTTATTGACATTAGCTTGATAATTCTTGAATAATGCCAAGGTAATGCCTTAAAAATGAGTTTAGACCTTTTTCAAAATAAGCCTTTATTTATCAACTGATTGTTAATTTCAACTTCTTTTATCATTTCATATCCAATGTCGCGGTAACCTGCTATTCTTTTGGAAACCATTCTTGCGAGCATGGGCACTTGAAAATCAGCATAATCATAAATAATGACTTCAGTTTTCAAATCATGCAGGCGATGAAGGCGACCTGCGT
>JBIJDE010000189.1:0-8542 GCA_044344305.1 Armatimonadota bacterium | reverse complement strand
AGCATGGCGGTTTTATTCGTTTATGAACAGCCGGGCCGGCCGTTCTACGTACAACAGCCGGCCCGCCTGTTGAATATTTTCAAGGATAATCAGATTTGATATAATTTATTAAACTATAAACGATGGAGAAGTTTATATGGATACAGTAATTAAAAAACGAAAAGGTAATAAATTACCACATTGGACATGTAATGGTGCAACTTATGCGATTACATATAGATTAGGTGACAGTCTACCGCAAAAACTTATCGGTCAATTACAGTTCGAGATTAATGATATCAAAAACAGAGTCCGGCAGGCAAAAAGAGACTACACATTAGAAGAATTAAATAGATTGGAATTTCTTCAAGTAGGATTTATTGAGAAGTATCTTGATGCAGGATATGGTTCTTGCTTGCTGAAAATACCTGAAGCTGCAGGAATTGTGAAAGAATCTTTATTCTATTTTAATGGCGTTAGATATGATTTACATGCATGGTGCATAATGCCGAACCATCTTCATCTGATAGTCGAACCTTTGTTCGAATGGACACTATCACAAATTACTCATACCTGGAAATCATATACCGTTCATGAAATTAATAAAACTTTAAACCGTAAAGGTGAATTATGGGATTCAGAGTCTTATGACCATATCATCAGGGATGAAGCCGATTATCAGCATTGCCTACATTATTTATTACAAAACCCGGAAAAGGCTAATTTGAAAAATTGGCCATGGTGTAGCCGTATTGAAGAGTTTACATAATCTATGAACAGCCGGGCCGGCCGTTCTACGTACAACAGGCGGCTCGCCTGTTGAAAAAAACACTTACCGCAACACCCTTTCCAACACCCTCGCACAATAATCACATTTGTGGCACTGGTTGCCGCAGGTGGATGTTTTTGCAAACCAGTCGGATGGGAAATCGGAATTGTTTATTATATTTGGTACAAATGCTGGTGAATATCCTGGTTCCAGCAAATCCAGCAGGTTGCCGTAATGCCGGCGGGTGGTGTATGACTGCAATACCAGACGCGGGCGAGAATGCATGCGGGTTGCCAACTTCACGACGTGAAAGATATCATCATAATGATGCAGGTCTTCCGGGCGCACCCAGCTATTTTGCAGTACCGCAGGCCAGTTATCGCGATTTTTCAGGTAATTCCAGCATATATGGGGAATCCAATCCTCGATATTTTCAGTTTCGGCTATCTCTTTCTCGTGTGCCACCATGTTATCGTGAAAAGTCTGCCCAGAACAGAAATTCAAGCATCCGCTGTTCGCCAGCATGTATAAACCTTTGCCGTTTGCATCTGCCCAGTTTTTCAGTTCTTTCACTATAGTCAGGTTTCGGTTAAATTCGCGCTGTACGTAATATTCGTCAAAAGTGTCGGCAATATATTCCATCCCTTTTACTGTCCCAATTCGCATATTCACCGATGCACGCACTTTTATGCCCGGGTAATATTTCTTCACCGTGCGGGCAATCGCCAGAGAGGTGGTGGTGATGATATCTATTCCGCCGACCGTCTCCGCCAGGTAATCTATCACTGATGCGGTTTGCGCTTCCAGGTGCTTGCTGATTGCCTGTCCGCCGTAACAGTTAGCGTTAAACAATAAATCCAACTTTATGCCCATGCTGCGAAGTTCGCACAGATCAGCGATTAATTGATTTTGCGCACCCCAGTTGGTATAACCACGACGAGACGCCAGTGGTGATCGGCCGGATGGCATGTCACCCCAGGGAAAGTAAACCTCGGCGATGTCATTTCTATAATCGCGAATAACATCGATAAATGGCTCTTCGCCGTCACCCTCAAATAATTGATACCCAACCGCAAATTTCATGTTATTTAACGCCTTTTGTAAGTGGGATAGACACTTTCTCGATTTTAAACTCCCCTCCTTGCCAAGGAGGGGTGGCCGAAGGTCGGGGTGGTTTTCGCCTACCACAAACCTGAAATATAATCATTTAAAAAAATGTTTTGCAAAATCCTTCATAATTCGTAATTAAAAATTCGTAATTAATTCAGTCGGTTCCGCTGTCATATTTTTCATTGCTTTCGCTTTCCTGTTCAACTGACCAGTCAATTGTCCAGGGTTTGCGGCGGCGGAATTTTGAGTGGAACTTGTTGCCTACCACACCCCGCGCTTCCATATTTATCATACATGCCCGCATACATCCACGGCCGCCGCAAACCGCCTGCCCGGTGTTGTACAGGTTGTGGGGCTTTTTGTAGAAAGGGGATATTTCTGACGGGGTAATCGGTTTGCCATACATAGTGCCATCAATATATGGCTCTTCATGGTCTGGGTCGGTCAACTCTTTCCCACCGCGAAACGCGATATCGCAGGCGGCGCAATCCAACTCACCCCATTCCACATCATGGCCAGCCAAGTTCACTTTCACCGTCTTTTCGCCGTTAATCGCCTGTCCTGGGCATTCGCGAACACAAGCCATACAGCGATTACACAGCGGTGTGCCATTATAAATAGGATCCGGCTCTAATTCTGCTTCCGTGATAATTATGCCAACCCGCTGGCGTGGTCCGAATTCGGGGGTTAGGAATACTTTGCTATAGCCAATTTCTCCAAGTCCGGCCAGGTAGGCGGCGATGCGCAGGTTAACGGCAACATCCGGCGTTGCTCTACCTGGTGCTACCGGCCGGCTGAACCCATTTCTGGTTATCCCATCCTGGTCAATAGCCCGCCAATCGCTTTGATGGCCATACGGTATCGCTTCGTAACCTTCATCCTCTATCATTCGCGCCATATTCATCACCACCATCGGCATGAACAGGTAGGTGATACCGCCGTACCCCATGGCACTGTAATTGCTGAAAAACGTGCCTTCTTCAATACCGCGCAATGAACCGCGATTAACCCGAAAAGCGACGGCAATTACCGATTTCGCTTCCGGCATTATCTGGCGCGGGTCTTGTTGTATCGGCGCGCCTTCAAACCGGTCTATAGATGCGATGCCGACGCAATCAGCACCCATAGCTTTCGCCTGTTGTTTGATGGATTCTGAAGTTAACATATTTAAATTCCTTCCGTTGCGGTAATGACGCGGCTTGCGGTTTTCAGCCGGATGGTAATTATCTCTTCGTCAATTTTCGCAGCGTTATCTTTTGGCATCGATATGCCTATTGCGGCTATCAATGCGTTTGAATGGTTGAATAGAGGAACAGATACCCGGAAAAGATTCCTAATGGCGGGAGTCGCGAAACCAATGGCGCGGGTTCTCGATAATTCATCGTCAAATTGCTCAATACTACTCCAGGCATTGGCGCCAAATTCTTCAAAAGGACA
Source organism: Armatimonadota bacterium (assembly GCA_044344305.1). Classification (GTDB taxonomy): domain Bacteria; phylum Armatimonadota; class Hebobacteria; order CAIYQO01; family CAIYQO01; genus JBAXQQ01. The sequence continues at coordinate 5,247 of JBIJDE010000189.1, read as the reverse complement.
ACGGCGGCGAAAATCCGCGCGTTCGGACGCTGTCCAGTAAGCCTGAAATACCAATCCGGCAGCACTGATGTAGCCATTCATGGTTTGTGATGGCGGGCGCTGGATAATTCCCGGCATTTCCGGACTTATTCGCAGCATCACCTGTAAATCACCACTGCGCGACTCGACAAGTGTGATGGTGGCTCCGGGGAAATCAGCAGCGAGTTTTTGCATTTCCGCACCAGCACGAGAACGAATATCACGCTTCGCCTGCCGATCTACCAATCCAAATAAGGCTGAACCCAGTTGATAACGAATCGGTTGTCGTGATTTTTGCAGATACCCGCGCGCAACCAGCGTCCGCGCCATATTATGCGCCGTCGGCGGTTGCACACCCAAACTACGGGCAATCTCCTGCAGAGTTAACCCGTTCTCGCTACGACCCACCATTTCCAGCAGGTCCAGCGCGCGCGTAACAGATTGTACCAGGTCATTTTTAGACATAATTCATCAATGCTGAATAAATATTATGTAATTATTGTAAAACTTTTATTTATGGTTGTCAATGGGGGAGAGGGGGCATAATATATCTTTACAGTTGAATATAATTAACATGGATGGGAAGGATGGGCAAGATATATTGTTTTACTCAAGTTAAATCCAATGACTGATATATCATAACAATACTTTTCTTGATGAAGGATGGGTATAAATATGAATTTATTATCCTGCCTACCCTGCCCATCCATGTTAATTATATCAAATACCATCACACCTTTGTTTGCACATTATTTTTTGCTATAATACGTCTGTATGGACAAGATAATTATTAATGATGATAGTGCTTTAAAACAGCACATGCGCGAGACTCTGCATAGGATATTTGGTTATAATGAATATCGCGGGGCGCAGGAAGAGATAATTCTTCATGTTTTGCGGGGTGGTGACGCATTTGTGCTGATGCCTACCGGCGGCGGCAAATCAATGTGTTACCAGTTGCCGGCGATTATTAACCCGGGCATGGGTGTGGTTGTTTCTCCGCTAATTGCATTGATGCAGGACCAGGTCAGTGCGCTGCGGCAATCCGGCGTTAAGGCGTCATTCCTAAACTCCAGTTTATCACCTATGGAAGCGCGTGAGGTGGAGGAGGAGATAGCCAACGGTAATATTGATTTACTTTATGTCGCGCCGGAACGTTTGTTAACAGATGCAACATTAAATCTCCTCAGTCGCGTGAAAATAAATTTATTTGCCATTGATGAGGCGCATTGTGTGTCGCAATGGGGACACGACTTTCGCGCTGAATACCTGGGGTTGAATATACTACACGAGCGTTTCCCAAATGTACCGCGCATTGCACTCACCGCTACCGCTGACGATTTGACCCGCGAAGAGATAATTAACCGCCTTAATCTCCACGAAGCGCGGATATTCGTTGCCGGTTTTGACCGTCCCAATATTCGTTATCGCATTCAGGGAAAAGTAAACTCAAAACTGCAATTGAAAGAGTTCCTGAAAAATGAGCACCCCAACGACACCGGCATAATATATTGTTTGTCGCGGAAAAAGACAGAAGAAACCGCTGAATGGCTGCGAGCGGATGGTTATAACGCTTACCCATACCACGCCGGTATGGACGCGGAAGCGCGCAGAAGAAACCAGGATATATTTCAACAGGATGACAGCGTCATAATAGTTGCAACCATCGCGTTTGGTATGGGAATCGACAAACCTGATGTGCGTTTTGTGGCGCACATGGACATCCCGAAAAGCATCGAGGCCTATTACCAGGAAACTGGCCGCGCCGGCCGTGACGGATTGCCGGCGGATGCTTGGATGCTGTATGGGTTGCAGGATGTAACCATGATGCAGAAACTGCTGCGCGAATCGGAAGCAGATGAAGAGCATAAACGCGTCGAACTGATGAAGTTCTCTAAATTGCTGGGGTATTGCGAGACGGCGACTTGCCGTCGCCAGGTGTTGCTGAAATATTTTGGCGAATTTGACGCGGAACCATGCGGCAATTGCGATACCTGCCTTACACCGGTGGAAACATGGGACGGAACGCTGGCAGTGCGGAAAGCGCTTTATTGCGTATATCAAACCGGACAGCGATTTGGCGCGGGCCATTTAACCGATATCATGGTTGGCAATAACACCCCTCAGATTGGTAGGTTCGGGCATGATAAGATATCCGCGTATGGCAAAGGGGCAGAGATTGAAACCAAGGAATGGGCATCAATATTTCGGCAGTTAGTCGCGATGGGTTACCTGAATGTGGAAAAGGAATATGGTGGTTTTGTACTCGCACCCTCTGCACAACCGGTATTAAACAAAGAGCAAACCGTATTTTTGCGCAAGGACCCGGTCGCCCAATCTGCCAAGAAAGTGCGCCGAATGGTCGCCACCGGATTTACATCTGATGAAGATAAGCAGTTATGGGAAGAGCTGGTCGCCTGGCGATCGGTAACAGCAAAAAGTGCCAATACCCCGGCGTATGTGATATTCCACGATTCTACCCTGCGGGAAATGGTGATGTACCGACCGCAAACCACTGAAGAACTGGAAAATATCAGCGGTGTAGGCGTGGGGAAATTAGCGAGATTCGGCACGGCAATTTTGGATATAACAAGTAAATACCCCGCTGTTAATAAAGTACCAGTAAATAAACCAACCGCTGCTGAAATACAGACTGATACCGTGGAAACAACATTAAGCTGGTTCCGCAAGGGATTATCACCAGAAGAAATCGCCGCCCAACGCGGAGTAACCGTATCAACAGTTTATAATCACTTGTCAATGGTAATAGAGGATGGACGTTTGCCATTACGCGCGGTGGTGAAACTGCCTGACGATGAAATTTCCATTATCGAAGACGCCATCCTATCCCAACCCGAAGAAGAATCCCGGAAGTTAAGACCAATATTTGATGCATTAAATGGCGAATATCCCTACGAGATAATACGATGTGTAATAGCAGATTTGGTACTTCGGCTGGGGGGAGAGTGAGATAAATTAAAAATTAAAAATGAATAATTAAAAATTGATTGAGCAAGATTCAATTGGATGGTTCTGCCATAATAATTCACGAAAGTTCCAGCAAAATAATTTTTAATTTTACATTTTCAATTTTTAATTGAAAAAAACCTACCGGGGTTTTTCAGTTGTATCTGCCATGGCGATCATGAATGTATCCGGGGCGGCATTCATATCTTCTGCTTCGGATAATTCGTCTTCGCGGGCTATGGCGGTCATGTCATCGCGGATAGTTATGCGGTCGCCGGTTACTAATGCGCGCACTGGACGTACTGACTGACCAGGTGCCAGTTTCACGTTGGCAGATGCTACAATTTCATTTACCATATAGTCGGCAGATATTGTGCGGTCTTTTTGTTCATCAGTTTGCTGACGCGCCGGCAAACCTTGCAGGCTGCGCAGAGTCGGCATGCTGGCAGTGGTAGTGTTGGCTACATTATTATCCGCAGCCAGTGACGCGATCAACGCGCTGCTTTCTTTTATTATCCCGCGGAACTTGTTATATATCTTTTCCGGTGTGGTATTCTGTACTTTTTTCACCGGAACTACATTATTATTCGGGATTGATGTTGCAATATGCTTATCAGTCGCTGATTTTATGGCAGGCGTTGGAACTGTACTTTTTACAGTTGGTTCAACAGGATTCGTTTGTACAATTGGCGCAGGCGGTAGTTTGGCAATATTGTTTACTACTGGCGTCTTATGGCCGAACATGCTGATGGTCAACGCAATAACAGCGACTGCAGCGATGCTGGCGACGCGAGTGATGAATTGCTTTGTCCATACTGGCGGCTTGCTGGCGATGCGTATTCGAGCGGCAATCTCCGCTGGCGGGTCAAGTTGCGGCATTTCGGTGAGCAACTCGGTAACCATAGCAGATTGTTCCAGAATATTCGCGCATGGCTCGCACCACAGCAGATGGTCTTCCAAAAGGAAGGTATCTTCGTTATTCAACATGCCGTCGCGATACAATTCAATCATTGGTACCGCGGCTTCGCAGGTTAATTGCGTATCGCCAATGGCAGCAGCAAAGGCATCAACGGACTCGCGCATCGTAGTTGGTGCTGCTAATACCGGCAAGTTATGCATCAATCCAGATACCGCATATATCTTTTCTGCGTGTTCGCGACAATTTTCGCAGGACAGCAGATGCTCTTCAATCAGGAAATTTTCAACCCGGGTTAACTGACCGTCGCCCCATAATGAAAGCAGCGGCATTACTGTGTCGCAGCTTAATCCAGCACCGACAACGCCAGCCATTGCCAGCATATCAGCGTGAATTGTCACCGGCGGGGTGATATTTTCAATTCGATGCAACAAGGTTCCCACTGCGTCCAAGGTAGCAACTTCTTTCCGGCATGTAGAACACCACAATAAATGGTCTTCCAACAGGAAAGCATCGATAATATCAAGGTCGCCAGCGTACCAAGCCGACAATTTTTCGCTAACCTGGCTGCAATCCATGCTCATGTTAGCGGTAATTTGCTTCAGCTCATTAAACTTTGCCAATACACTCGCCGGGGTTGCCACTATCGGTAAAGATGATATAAGTCGGCGCAGACGAAGGTAAACGACAGCGTCGCCACGGCAAATGTCGCAGGTAGCAATATGCTCCGCGACCAACCGGTCGTCGCTTTTAAAATCGTTTCGCCATAACTCGTCGTTCATTTTGCACTGACGCATCTTATATCTCCACACTTTATGACACTACAGCACAAAAATAGTTGCATAGGTTGTATTATAAATAAAGAAAAAATAATTTTTTGCAAATTTTAACCAGACGAAATGTGGGGTGGGAGTAATTAATAATATAGTGATATTCGCTCCACTTAAAAAACCACCGCAAAAATGATATGATTGTTTTAGTTTACATATCATTAAACTGTGGGGTATTTTCATGTCTGATAATGTTATTCGCAATCTTAATAGTCGCGTTGGCTGTCATTGCTGGGGGACGAATCCTGATTCTGTTGCTGGTGTGCCGGTGTATGCTGAGGTTGGGTGTCGTTGGGTGCGGGCAACCCGGCCGATGCAGATGGATGTGGTCGCTACTGGGCCACGGCAATATAACTTTGCCGACCATGGCGAGGCGTCTATCGACCTTGCAATTGCCAATGGAATGTCTATTATGGGCATTCTCGATGCGCGGTGGGGGAACGAGACGTTGTTTAACGACTTGCCGTATGCATCACCTATCTGGGAGCATTTGGATTTATGGGAAGATTTTGTTAC
>JBIJDE010000236.1:0-7365 GCA_044344305.1 Armatimonadota bacterium | reverse complement strand
TACGCCGCCGTTTCCGATAATCAGACATCCACCATTGCTAATCCAACCAATTATAGCTTCCTTAACCTTTGGACTGTTAAAGCTATTTTCTGTAACATTTGATGGTAGATATAATATCTCTGCAGCACGATATCCCTCTGCGTTATCCGGTAATAAATTTGGCTCAACTGAACCGGTGAGAATTGTCATGTTGTTGCCGTTATAATTGTAATTGTAATTGCGGGGATTCTTTACACCATTAGCAACATCAATATATGCAGATGGTAGATTATTTGTTTTTTGTTGTGCGGTAGTTGAACTGGGGGGAGGACCACCTGGTGATGCAGAAGGCGCACCACCAGGTGCTGCTGCACCTGGTGGTGGACCACTATATTTAGGTGGAATTATAGTATTCGTACTCACGCTGGTCGTTGGATCAAAAGTATCACCATTCATGAAATCAAGTCCGTGACCACCAGCAGATAATATGAATCGGTCATTATATGAATATTGTCGAGTAGTAACAATTGTACTGGCGACTTTTACACCTTTTGATACAAATGATAATTTAAAATTTGTTTGAATATCTTTTGGATTGCAATAGATGAAGCGTAGTTGATTACAATTTGCCGGGAATACTGCCGGAAAGTAATAATCTGCACATATTCGAGTTTCGTTTTGCAGGTTTCCTTGTGATAAAACGAATTCACCATTAATTTCATCGCCGTCATTTATCACCGTAATTGCTATTGGCATTGGCGATCCCGGCAAAAAATTTCCGGAATATCCGGCAACGGCTACAAACTTAAATGCAGCGAAGGAAGGAACAACAGCTGCCAGCAACAAAAATAAAAATAAACGCATCGGAAATCTCCTGAAAGATGCTAATTAGTCATTAGATTGAAGATATTTTATATTTTATAGACTACATTGTCAAAGCATAGAAATTTACGAAATGTTCACCTTTTGATGATAATTTTTTCACATCGATTAATAGGATAAAAAATATTGAATGTTGTACAATACGCAAAATATTGCGTCTCTACTAAGGATATTTTATCATTAGAATTCTATTAATCGATGTGAAATTAAAGACTGTTAGTAGTCACTCCCTTCGTCACGGCGGTTACACTTCCCTCAAAAGGGAGGCATAATTTGCCATTTTCCATTTGCAATTTGATACATCCCGCTATAGACTAATCACCATTCTCTGCGGTATACTTTCTCATCATAACTTGCAGGGAAAATCAATGGAATTGTTTGAAAAATCGGCTGGTGCGGTGGTATTTCGGGTAGCGGAAGATGGTACTATGCTATACCTGTTATTGTTGCCTGCCGAAAGCAAGCCATGGGGATTCCCCAAAGGTAAAATGCAGTTGTACGAGTGCGAATTGGATACTGCTAAACGAGAAATATCTGAAGAAGCAAACCTTCGCAATTTGTCATTTTACACCGATTTTAGAGAGTCAGTAGTCTATTCATTTAATCGCGGTCAGCACACTGTAACCAAGGAAGTTGTATATTTTATCGCAAATGCGGATAAAGGTACCCCCTCCATATCACACGAACATGTTCGCTGTTGCTGGTCCACGTTAGATGAAGCGATGAAAATGGTAGTTCACGAGAATACGATACGAATATTACAACTGGCTGATGAATATATAAAAACCAAAATACTGTAAATTTATCGTTTAATGTTTTGATTTTAACGATATAATACTACCAATGCTTATGGAAAATATCGATAACGAATTTATTGTAGAACGATGGCGCGAATTGCAGCAGATGCAACGCGATTATGAACGGGCAAAAGAAGAAGAAGATGAATTGCGCGCAGAAACAGCATATCTCCGCATGAAATTAGCCGACTCTTATGCGCGTCAGGGTAAAATTCATCGTGCTATATCTGAATATAAACGCGCGATAAAGATGGATCGTGAAAATGGTGCATTTTATTGCCGATTAGCCGACGCCTATGTAGCGGCTGAAACTATCCCCGCTGCTATAGAAGCATATAAAAAAGCAATCCGTTTTGCTCCATTATTAGCCGAACCACATAGCAGTCTGGGTGACCTTTATATGCGTTATTCAATGATTAACCAGGCACTTGAACATTATAACCTGGCTGTTAAATTAGAACCTGACCGGGCATTTTATCAATATCAATTGGCTGATATTATGGAGCGAACCGGTATGCTGCGCGAAGCGATGAATCATTTGACTATAGCAGCAGAATTAGCTCCGCGAGTGGCATTTTACCGATTCCGTTTGGGAACCCGTCACCAATCAGCCGGAAATTACGAAATGGCATATCACCATTACTCCGAAGCAGTCCGTTTGGCAACATTTGATGATTATTATTATGTTCGACTTGCAGGGATGGCGGTATTAACTGATCGTCGTGAGGAAGCCGTTGTGCAGATGGAACGCGCAGTGCAGATTCGTCCCCGCAATGAAGCATATCAAGCTTTATTAATTATTCTATATCGTATTACCGGACGCTTTTCACTGGCGACTGATATGATGAAGAAATTACCGCGAATAGGTCCATATGACGCGGATTTCATCAGTAGGCGGTTAATTGAATGGAATATTAACGGCGATTTTAATGAATATCTGAAGGAGGCGGCAAATGGCAGAGCTGCGACAATGCAAATCAATTGAAGATGTAAATCAAATGCTGGCAGAAAGTAATAACAAAAATGTGTTGTTGCTGAAACATTCTACCGTATGTCCAATATCATCAAACGCCTATTCAGAAGTAGCCAGGTTTTCACAAAATACCCCGGATACACCTGTTTGGATAGTGTTGGTGCGAGAAAGTAGACCGATATCAATGCACCTGGCAGAGATTACCGGCGTTACCCATCAATCGCCACAAACAATACTTTTAAAAAACGGTAAAGCAGTCTGGGATGCGTCACATTATAAAATATCTGCTACTACATTGCAGAAAGCCGTGGAAGAAAATTCTGAGAAATGAAAAAAGAGAAAATAAATACTGATAAGATAGAAAGCGGTTTTTCCTCTGCATTAGCTGGACAGTTGATTGCAAAGGGATTTACACCAGTGAATGAAAAACCGACGGTAGGGGAATCGTCGCCAGTTCCCGCAAATAAGGAACTGGAAAATAAAGTCGTTGCTGGAGTAAATTTTGCTAAAATAGAAAAGCTGGTCTTGCGCCGGGAGAAAAAAGGTCGCGGGGGTAAAACAGTAACCGTAGTAAGTGGTTTTAACATGCAGTCAGCGCGACTCGAAGATTTATCCCGCACCATGCGAAAAGCCCTGGGCTGCGGCAGCACTGTAGAGGAAGGAACGATTGTTCTACAAGGTGACATAACTGACCGCACCCGCACTTGGCTGGAAAAACAAGGTGCAAAAAAAGTTATTGTGGGGAATTAAAGAATTAATAAGACTTTCGCTTAAGGTCACTTCGACAGTCTCAGTGACCTTAAGCGAAAGTCCTTTTTAAAATTCTGAAAACTGAAAACTGAAAACTGAAAACATTATTCCTACCACATTTTTCCTGAAGCCTTCTTTTGTTGTTCTTCTGCAACAGCGGCGGCATTTTCCATGATTCTATTTGCTGCCATATCTGGCTCTTTCAGTTTTGAATTCATCTGTTCATATGATATTAGTTTATTTTCATATAAATCAATGAGTGATTTATCCATCATGTGCATGCCATATTTGCTACCGGTTTGCATTAATGATGGAATCTGTTGAAATTGCTGCTCGCGAATAAGGTTTCGTATTCCGTCAGTACCAACCAAAATTTCAGTAGCCAGTACCATTCCTTTTCCACACATATCTGGTAATAGTGTTTGTGAAATTACGCCATTCAAACAGTCCGCCACTTGCTGTCTAACCTGATGTTGCTGGTGCGGTGGAAAAACGTCGATAATTCGTGAGATAGTCTGCATAGCGTCCTGTGTATGCAGGGTGGCCATCACCAAATGTCCGGTTTCGGCAGCAGTAATTGCCGTTTGTATAGTCTCCAGGTCGCGCATCTCGCCAACAACGATAACATCCGGGTCTTGTCGCAAGGCATGGCGTAAAGCGGCCGCGAATGATGTAGTATCGGCATTCACTTCACGCTGTTTAACAATGCCTTTTTTATTGCGGTGAAGAAATTCAATTGGATCCTCGATAGATATAATCAACTTCTCGCTATCTGTGTTTATCATATCAACAAGTGCTGCCATGGTGGTGGTTTTGCCGGTACCGGTAGCCCCGGTAATTAAAAATAAACCATTTTGTTTCCGAGCCAAGTCTGCTGCAATTGTTGGCACACGTAGTTGTTCCAGGGTTGGAATACGGGTTGGAATGCGTCGGAATGCCGCCTCAACAAAATTTCGTTGTCGATGCACATTAACGCGAAAACGTTCTGAACCTGGCAGAGAAATAGCAAAATCCAACTCGTTATTACTATCGAACTCGACCTGTTGAGGATCAGTAAGGTTATCATAAATAATCTTTTGTAAATCCATATCCGTTAAGAACTGCAAATCTGTCCGAACTAACTTGCTGTCAATCCGTAAAATTGGCGGTTCATTAATTGTCAGGTGCAGGTCCGAAGCCTGATGCTGGACACATAAATATAACAGGTCAAATAAATCTAACATTTATAAATCCTTTTTCGATGATATTTTAGATGTCATTGCTCTGGAAAAATTCTAAAATTTCACCATCTAAACCAGTGCAAAATGATATACGCACAGTCGCTACTGTTGGAGTTGATGGAATATCAATGGTGGTCGGTGGCATCGTTTGCACAGCGCCGGCTTTTAACGCTCGTGCCAATGCTTCATCTGAATTATCAACCTTAATTGCCAGGTGCATCCATAAACCTTCCGGTTGTTCTGCTGGTCCGCCGGCAAATAGTTCAATCATACAGCCATTGCCGATATGCAGCATTACAGCACGACCATCACCTTCACCCCAGAATATCTTCGGTTCACAACCGAGTCCTTCGGTGTAAAATTTATAACTGGCATCAAAATCTTTAACTTTGATAGCAACATGGTGAAAACCTTTATACATTTTTTTCTCCCGAATAATTTTGGCATTGTAATTTGTTGTTTATAGTTTTACATTTTCGTCAATATATTTGCAATACCTGCAAATATTGCAATAATTTCAGGCTCCTGAAAAACTTTTTTTAATATTTAAGTTTCAGGTTTGTGGTAGACGAAAACCACCCCGACCTTCGGCCACCCCTCTTGCCAAGGAGGGGAGTTTAAAATGAAGGTTTTGATTATTAAAGTAGCCATAATATTATCAAATTACTACCATAACTCCCCTCCTTGCCAAGGAGGGGGTAGGGGGTGGTTGGGTTGATTATATAATTTAGTAGGTTTTGTAAGATCCCCATTTACCCTTGATTTTTTAAATCGATTAATAGGATTTTTATGACAGAATCAATTTTCTGAGATTCTCAGCAAATTCGCAAAATATTCATTGTCGGGGAAAGAGAAATCTTTTTTTGTGATTTTACTTATTTTATGCAATATTTCCAGATTTTCCACTTCTTTTTCCAAATATCCCAATTCTTCTTCCAATCGGTATGCAGCGGTAGCACTTTCCAGACATCGCTGTTTAATTTCCTGCGGCATCATTAATATCGACGCTAACAGGTATGAAGTTAAATTAGGGTCATGCGGAGAAACTAAATCCATATTATCCAATTGATATCGGTCACGGATTAATCCCAGATATTGGCGAAACAGTTCCATTGCGCGATTTGCTTTGTTTATGGCGTCATTCCCACTATGGTCGGGTAAATATTCAATAATAGCGGTTGATAAAGGTTCTCCTTCGATGACATTTAATACCCGAATACGCTGATGACCTTCCAAAACGGCATAATAACTATCAGAACCATCTTTGTTAACAATTAATTCTACTGTTGCGACGCACCCAATCAGCGAAGGAACTCCTTTGCGTCCCAATGAATAATCGTTAGATGAATATACCGCCCCAAATTTCTGTCGAGTGTCAAAAAAATCATACAGCATCTCGCGAAAGCTGTCGGTTTCAACTGACAACGGCATAAAAGTTCCCGGAAATAATACTAATGGTACCGGTAATAATGGCAATTCATTTTCATTAATGTCCATATAGATATTTTATATCCATATCTCCTATTTTAGCAATAAGAAATTTACAAATTTTTCATTAACTTTTTTTATTTTAACTATGTACCAGTATCTGTTAGTTCATTATACTATAGTCATCAGTCGAATTTAATTGTAAAGCAGATTGATTAATGATAATATGGGTAATGAGATAATAAGTTAAAGGGAAATTGTAATTATGAACATTGGACTGGCATTAAGCGGTGGCGGTGCACTGGGTGGTGCACATATCGGCATACTTGAAGTGATGACACAGCAAAAATTGCTTCCAAATTGCATCGGTGGTACTTCAGCCGGAGCATTAATAGGTGTGCTTTACGCGGCTGGAGGAATGGATGCGATAGAAGGTTTTCTTGATGAATTAACGGATCGTGGTGTTATTCATACTAATCATGGTCTGGTATTGAAAACTGTTGATGGTATTTTTAAAGATATTAGAGAATCTCTGGAAAATCAAATAGGAGGACGCTGTTTCTCAGAACTAGAAATCCCTTTCTTTTGTGTGGCTACCGATATAATTACTGGTGAGATGTTAGTGCTTGATAGTGGTGATCCGGTTACTGCGGTGCTTGCCTCCTGTGCCTACCCCGGGGTTTTTCCAATACAACAGGTAGATGGTCGCCAATTAGTTGATGGCGGGTTAGTTTGCAATTTACCTTCCAACCTGCTAAAGGCAAAAGATGTGGATTTTATTATCGGTTCTTCGCTGTATTGTCTATCACCTTTAACCCCTAATCAACAACGTGGACGTCTTAGCCGTTTAATAGTTGCTACTCGCGCGTTGGAAATCATCGAGAAGGATAGGGTAATAGGTCAAATTTCTCATTGCGACTTTTGCTTTACCCCACCGGTAGAAGTATACCGGTGGTTCGATTTTGCTTTCGTTGGGCAATTGCGGAATCTGGGTATTCAATACGCAGAAACCTGTATAACTGAATTGCAGGAACGATTAAATGAAAGAGACCTGGCATTGCAAGCATCTCTACAAGAACAAAATTCCCATAATACACAAAATTGGTGGGAACGAAATATAATGCATAAGAAATCGTAATCCCAGTAATTTAGACAAGTTTCATAAAGGTAACTAATCAGATGTTAGCATCTTATTTCGCGTTTCTTTGGCGACGTTAGCCAGCAGATTTTCCTCTGTTTCTGCGTCGAATAGGTGACAGCGTGCCATGTCGAACACTATTTCCAATTTTTCTCCCGGACGTGCTATGGTGTCGGAGTCAAGGGATGCAACGAATTA
>JBIJDE010000187.1:0-8591 GCA_044344305.1 Armatimonadota bacterium | reverse complement strand
GAAATGATAAAATCGGTAAATTTAAAACAAAATATTGAAGAACATAAAGTATAATATGATGAACTACTTACTATTAAGCAAAGAAATTTCATATGCACTAAGACACGCACCATGGGAATACGAATTGGAATTAGATGAAAATGGATGGGTAAACATAACGCAGTTAATTGAAGCTTTAAAAGAAAATAATAAATGGCATAATATTACTAAAGATGATCTGGTTAAAATGATAGATTTATCAGATAAAAAACGTCACGAAATTATTAATGGCAAAATCAGAGCATTGTATGGGCATTCAACACCAAATAAGATTATTATAGAATCTAAACAACCACCTGAAATACTATATCATGGTACAGCACACAGATTTATGAGAGCAATAAAAGAAAATGGGTTATTCCCGCAAGCAAGGCAATATGTTCATCTATCTGCAGATGTAGAAACCGCTATTCAAGTCGGAAAGAGACGTGACCATAATCCGGTGTTGTTATTAATAACTGCAAGAGTGGCATGGAATGATGGAGTTATTTTTTATTATGCTAATGAAAAGGTGTGGTTAGTAGATTTTATTTCCTACAAATATATAAGTGAGATTTAAAATAATTGGTGTTAACTTCTAAAATCATCCGTGATTATTTTGCATGTGTTTCATTAATGATGTGAGATTTTAATACTATTTGATTAAGGATTATTGGCAGCTTTGTTTGATGGTATTGATAAAAAATGTCAGATTTTTGCGAAAGTTGATCGAAATTTCAAAGAGAATACGACAGATAGCGATCAATAGATTTCGATTGCATTGAGGTTTGATATCATAAAATGTAGTGAATTTGATCAGGCAGCGCGCCGGTAGTTGTGATAGAAATTATCGAGAAAAATCTAAAAATCTAAAATTCTCCTGCTGTTAAATAGAAAAATCAATAAAAAATCGCATTTTTGACATTTTTGAAAGATGAGAGAATTCTCTCTTCTCTCTCCATTTTCTCATCTCACAAACAAGTATATCTTGGGGAGCCATACTTTTTAAACTATAACTAAATATCAACCGAACAGTTAACGCGCCACGGATACCTTCCGATGGCGTTTTTTTTAGCAATTCTACTCTCAAATCCACACATTTATCTCTGTCAGAGATGATATATAATGTCTCTAATGGAGAAGTTTATCCATGGCATTTTGCTGATTTTAATCTCTTTGCCGCTTTTTTATCTCTGCCGGTCGGAGAGAGGATACCGGTTGGTTAACAAGGTGTCAGTTAATCAGCAGGTTAAAGTTCGGGTTTTTGATTTTCGAGGCATACTCGTATGGTAAAATTCCTTAAAAAAACTCTCTTTTGCTTCCTGTACTATCATACATCCAAGCCTCGCCTGTGTAACCAGTGTCGTCCTTTTTCAGTTAAGCGATATTGTTGCTTGCTGCTATTTGGCTTATCTTGGATAGTGCGTTCAATCATACCTTTGTCAAGAGCAGGGGTGATATAAACGGTGCGAAAATTCTTAGCATTACGCAAACTTAACACCGACATTAGTTCTTTTTTACCTTTTGGTATTTCGCATAATGGCAATAGTCGCGCTACTTCCTGGGAAATTATTATCTCTAAATCATCAACTGGGGTGGTGACTGGGGTGGTGACTGGGGTGGTCATATTTATTTCTGATTTAAAATCAATTGCCGGTCGGAATGTGATAACTATTGACCCGGTACGTTCTTCCCATGTAGGAACTGGGGAATGATTTTCGCGGCACCAATCTATAATATTAAGTGTACCTGTACCCCAACGTTCAATAATTCCAGTACGATACAATACTTGAGCGATTAGCGGGTTCCAAGGACGTGATTCATGAGCTTGTATCAATCGTTCAGGAGTTAAACCAAAATGCAAAGTTCCCGGATTACTTATTTCTAAATGGTCATCATACATAGCTACACTCACCGCACCACCAGCAATCGTATAATCACGATGACACATAGCATTTGCCAGTGCTTCACGAGTTGCACGTGGCGCATAACGCGGACGGTCTTCCCGAATCATTTGACCAGGAATAACACGACCAGCAATAGGTACATTATCACGAAGAAACCGTTCTGCTTGCCGTAATAATTCGAATAGATTACCTGTAAACATACGGTTGTCAGTAAAATCTGCTAATCGGTTGATACCACGAAAGCGCGCTACTTGTAACATGCATTGTGTATAAGCTCCGAAAATATGTGGAGCTTTTCCGAACAATACCACGGCTGAATTAAGTAATTTCCCGTCACATAACAAATCAAAACCACGAAGTAACCCTTCTGTATCACGCTCTCTCGGTGGTTCTAATCGTCCCAACAATACAGCATTATCTACAGCTCTTTGAATTTCTTCATCATCAAGATCTGCAATATATACATCTGCAGGTGCAGTTTGATTCTCCCATCGTCGTATAGGATGCATGGTTTCGGTGAGTAACAATTCGTACATGTTACGTGGCATAACTTGAGTCGTAGGACCATGACGTAAATATGCTCTGCCATCAAAAGTATATGGACGTTGATTGCCTGTCACAATTTTGACGGTCAATATTGATTTTGTTGCATCTAATGATGTAGTTTCTATAATAGGAAATACAGGAGGATCAATTCGACGCAGTTCATGTGTTACTTCCTCGATGGTGCGTGCTGTAACTTGTTGACCAATTATCTCACCATTATTCTGCACACCAAAAAGAACTGCACCCCCAACACCATTTAACATCGCACACACAGATTTTGCACCTTCTGTACGTTGTCCGGTTGAGCGTTTAAATTCTATTTGTTCCGTTTCTCCCTGTGCCACCAGTGCCCTGATTTCGTCTATAGTCATACCAATAATCCCTCCGGTGTGAATTATACCATAGACTGATAGCACTACCACAATAAGTTGATGATAGCGAACTGTCTTGAGTATTGTTCCTGCTATATACTACAGACTGCCCCGGCGGTCTGATTCATATCGGCGAAATAACATCGTGTCCGCCTTATGGAGATAAAAAAATGCCATATTTCGTTTTATCCGCTTGCAGAAAGAGGCTTCCTTGTTAATAGGGAGCCTCTTTGTTTATAAAGCATTTGTAATAATTCATCTCACATAAACCGTTGCCAACATTCCAATTGCTCATCCCAATCCGCCATCATAGCAATCTTCCGCACAGCTTTCTCCTGCACCTTATCTTTCCCAAAACTATTCGGTAGCCAGGCAATCTCTTCCTGAATACCCGGTGCTAAAAACTTCAACGTCATAATCTGAGCAACCCGTGCCCGACTCAATTGTGTAAGCCGGGCGATATCAGCGTAGTCCTTAACGACACCTTGATCGATAAGCTTATCAAAGTGATGCGCCAGTGCCAGTATTCGCGCTACTCGGGGCACACGTCCGACAGGTTGGGGACGATTGGCACTTACATCCCCTTTCTCAATCTTGCGTTGCCCGTGCTGCACTTTCGTAAAACTGACAGTATATTCACGGCGAACAACAGTTGCATTCTCATTTACATTAAGCATGGTTAGCTTCCTCCATTTCATGTGCAAGACGCAATACACCACTCGGACGAAATTCCAAACTCAGACTATTACGTGAACCAGTATATTCAACAGTCTCAATTAATAATTGCACAATCCTTGACCTTTCCTGTGGATATAAAACTTCCCACACCGGGTCGAAATAATTCAATGCAGTTTTGAATATTTTCGGCGTTAATCGTTGTGCCTGCAATCCTGCCGCTTCTGCACGACTCCGTTCCAAGTTTTCATTTATGCGACATAATTGCTCTTCCATAACTTTTAAATGATTACATATTAAATCACGCGATTCGGCGGGTGCTTGCGGCAACCGATTCTGCAAGGTATTAATTTCTTTGTTTAACTCTGATGACCGGACTTCCCATGTAGCGATATCTGCCTGAACATCATGAATACGCGTTGTTGCCAGTGCGGCAGTATCCCGCGCTATCGCTTCAACCTGCTCATGGTCTTCAGCAATAGCACGTAAACGGTCAACAACAAACTGTTCAATTTCATTAGCCGGCAGACTTGAACCCGACGGACAACTGGCAGCACCTTGTTTCTGGGCAGTAATACAACGGTAGTACCGGTATGTCGTACCATCCGGTTTTCGCGTCGGCACATGGGTCATCGATTTTCCGCAATCGCCACAACGAAGTAACCCTTTCAATAAAGCTTCCGGATGTCGATTGGCAATATGATTTCCTCTGCTGCGGGCATTGCCTTTCAATATTTCCTGTGCGGTATCAAAAGTAGTCCGGTCTATAATCGCCTCATGTTCACCATCATATTCATCAGTCCCAACTTTTACTTTCCCAACATATATCAAATTAGTCAGCAAGCCTCGTAGTGACAACTTATTGAATGGTGTTCCACCATATAACTTACCTGCTTTGGTCACCCATCTTTTAGTATGCCAATTACGTGAGTTTATTTCTCCTACTACTCTGACCAAACCTTGTCGTTCCAGATAGAGCCGGAATATCTCTTTTACCATAATAGCTTCATCTGAGTTAAGCACCAGTTTCTTCGACTGCGGGTCAAGGTCATAACCAAGTGGAATCATCCCGCCTATATAAGTACCGCGTTTGCGCATCGCCTGCATCTTATCCCGAGTTCTGCCAGCAATGAGTTCACGCTCAAACTCTCCGAAGGCTGCCAGTATCTGCAGGAAAAGACGACCGGTTGGTCCGCTGGTATCTATCTTTTGTGAGACGGATACCAGGATAACCTTCCGGTCATCAAACTCTTTAATCAATTGCAGGAAATCCAGCATAGAGCGTGATAGTCTATCGAACTTGTAAACCACGATAACATCAACCAATCCGGTGCGTATATCATTCAATAATCGTTGTAGACTTGGACGCTTGGTATTTTTACCGGTAGCAGTGTCACTGTATTGGGCAGGTGATAATACCCATCCGTCATGCTGCTGACTTCTAATATATGCCTCGCAGGATTCACGCTGGGCATCAAGAGATGTGTAATCGCCGGTTGCCTGTTCGTCGGTAGATACCCGCACATAAGCCGCACAGCGTAATTGTTGAATGTCCTGTTTTGCCATTATGCACCTACCTTCGATAAACCGAAGAATAATCGACCGCTGGTATGGGTGCCGGTAATAGCTTGAGTAACAGCGGTTAGCGATGTATAGAGTGCACCATTATATAACACCCCGTTCTCTAATACCGTTACTTCAATTTCCTGGCCTTTGTATTGCCGGCGTAATACTGTCCCCACATGTGGGGCATTTTTAGATTTCCTAACCTTGGAACTATTAACCGTTTCTACCGGCAATTTATATCCTGCCGGCGGACGTTGGCGGATGAGTGATTCATCGACCAGATTTTCTAATCGCTGGGTTGCTCGTTGGCTCAAACCACCATGCGCCTTTTCCTGCAAACGCCAGGCGATGCGCTTGAATAAGTAATCGCGATTGTATGACGGGGTGTCCTCGCCAAATAGTTCCCGATATCGCCGACGCAGTTCGGCGGTTCCCAATGACTGCAATGCATGTACCTGGGCAGCAATAGCTGATGACATGATACGTTTCCTCCATTTTCTCTTAAGCGTTAACCTTCTGATGTGAAGGTCGCACATTCATCCCTCGAACCTGCTGACAAGTCAAGGCTAATTCGCCCATCTTTCTATTTTTATTTAACAGCATGCGGAGAAGGCCTTGCGCCAGTAATGCACGCACTTCGCTATCCCGTTCTTCAACTGAAAGTGACTCAGGTGATTGAAACATTCGCACTTTATTATTGAGTGTTACTGACATTTAATATCCTTGTATATAAAATTCATGTTGATTTCTTTATAAACTGCCGTGATAAGATAATTACCACGGCAGTATGTAATTAGTAGTAATTCAGGTTACTTAATGGATTCGCAATACCATGCTGCTATTTCAGTTATCATCGCACGTTCAGAATGTGTGA
Organism: Armatimonadota bacterium; assembly: GCA_044344305.1. Taxonomy (GTDB): domain Bacteria; phylum Armatimonadota; class Hebobacteria; order CAIYQO01; family CAIYQO01; genus JBAXQQ01. Next base: position 2,634 of record JBIJDE010000187.1, on the reverse strand, counting down.
ATGTAGCAAACATCCAAGGTAGCTGAGAAATGATTTTTCTTCTCAATTTTTGTTTTGTATCAGGAAGCTGTTTCATCCGCTGATTGTGTTCTTTGATACAATAACGTGCTTTCCGCATCACTCCATATAACTCCAGTCTTTCAAACTTTGAAAAATCTGAATACTTATTCTGACTTTTCTTATCTATTTCATTAACTAGTTTGGTTAAAAAATCGATACCATATAATCGGTCTTGCAACCCTTCATCCCAACGGGTAAATATAAGCTCTACTATCATTGGGGATATCAATAAGATTCTAATCTCATAAGGAACATTCATTTTGGGCATCTTATTCAAATCAGAGGGTAAGCAGGTGTTATACCAGGACCAGATGAATTCATCAAAAAGATGCTCCAACTTTTCTTTTGGTGTATCTAACATAGTGTCTCCTATAAAATTTTGCTGATATTATTCATCAGCGGCAGTGCATGCGTGTTATTTACACGTCTCTGCAACATAATTGTTGATATTACTTGGCAACTTAATGCCAGCAATTGCTCCATCAGTCAGCAATGTTTCAGCAATATTGCCTTCCCATTGATGTACCATATCAAAAAGTAAATCAGGATTATATTGTTGTTGCATATAATCTTTTACTTCATTGATCCAGTCTGCAAAAGTCCGGTATGTTGTATGAGCGATTCGAATCTTCCCGGTACTATATAACCGGTGTATATACATCATCTGTATATACCAGCGAACAATGGTTTCGGCAGTTATCGGACTTTTCCACACGCTCTGCAAATAGTCATCGACTGTGTGCGGCATGAAAACGTTAATACGTTCCCGATAATTTTGAATTATGTCATCACTATTATTTTCAGCATTTTGACATTCACGCATTGTTTTCCACCGGCGAAGGAAATCAGTCACTGTTTTCACATGGGCACCAGATTTGCGTGAAACTGAACGGATGCTTATTTTTTCACCGCTTTCAGTCATGCTATTGATAGCTTCTATGATGCGAGCATTTGCATTTGTCTGCCTTGAAACATTTATCTCGTTATCAGCAGACATTTTTACCTCCTTTATTATTTAAACTTCGAATAATCTGCTGCACGCGGCGCTGGCTCATCTGTACCATCTCTGATATTGCATGGGTGCCAATACCAGCTTTATGCAGCTGGGTTACCCGTTGCCGATTTTTGACAGCATTCGATTCAGCTGTCGGTACCCAGAGATGACCAGTGAAATGACGTTGTATCTCCGCAAGCAATGCGGCTGGCAGCACATCTTTCGCATTGTGATAAACTGTTGATTTTTGCATATTTGCTCCTTTATATATTTTTTGCAATACAGTTAGTGAGTATGAATACTCCCACTATCTATTGGTGGAATTCCAGCGAAACGTCAGACAAGCAACTGGAATTCTCGCGTTGTAAATGGCATAACATGATATTTCAAGTATAAAAATATTAGAAATATCGAGATAAAATATTTTTAAAAATTTTTTAAACCAACTTTGGAATTCCATAGTTAAGCTGTTTTGGCAAGTCAACGCCGGTAAAATTCATATTTTCTATGCTTCGCCTGCTGGGATATATCCCTGTCGACTGCTGACGAAAATATGTCTAAAAAAAGACTCTACCAATAGTTATATAAACAAGTTTTTTAAAAAGCGTGGATAGAATTTGTAATATTTCATGAATTTTTTATAAAATATTTTTGCGCCGCTTCTTTAATTGAAAATCATCACCCCCGCAATTGCCGCCGAAAACATGGTTAAAAAAATGTCTCCTATCCGTTACTTAAACGGTGACCGACCCAAAATGACGATAAATTCACTGTTTTTATGAATTTTTATGAAATATTTTGCGTTGCATTTTAATTGAAAATTTGCATCCTCTATATATTACATAAAATAGAAATCAGAAAAATGACGGTAAAATCCGTTATTTTTATAGATTTTTTTCAAAATAGTTCATATTTAACCTACCATGCCTCGATTTACCGAAAATTATCACCCCCGCAATTGCCAGCAAAAATATGCCTAAAAAAAATGTCTCCTATCCGTTACTTAAACGATGAGCAACCCAAAATGACGATAAACTCACTGTTTTTATGAATTTTTATGAAATATTTTGCGTTGCATTATAATTGAAAATTTGCATCCTCTATATATTACATAAAATTGAAATCAGAAAAATGACGGTAAAATCCGTTATTTTTATAGATTTTTTTCAAAATAGTTCATATCTAACCTACCAGACCTTTCTTTACTGAAAATCACACCCCCGCAATTGCCAGCAAAAATATGGTAAAAAAAAGACTCTATTAACCTATATTTAAAAGATGACAAAGCTAAAATGACGGTAAATTCATCATTTTCATGAAATTTCACTAATAATAATTCAAATTTCACTGTTAACAGCATATTGCACGAAAATTTCTCTCCACTTAAAATCAGCGAAATTACCGCCAAAAAAAGATCCCTCTATTATATTACATAAGCATGAGAGAGGTGATTTTAAGTGTTTTCGAGAATTTATTTTCACTTTTTTTAAATTCACGCGAAATGTAAATTAAGCAAACTTTCGTTTGCATATTCCGGATTGTTGTGATACAATCTTCAGCGATTTCAATTAAGGAGCAAA
>JBIJDE010000186.1:0-8599 GCA_044344305.1 Armatimonadota bacterium | reverse complement strand
TTTAAATGCTAACATTCAACAGTTGTTAACGGGTTAAATGTTGTAAGTAACATTACTTTTAACCTACAATTTATCGGGGGTTTGTACGTGAACAATCCAATCATCACTTTTGGCCATTATTCGGCCATCCCATTCATTATGGGGATTCTTTTCGTTATTCTTATGGTTGTATCGAGTGTAGCGATGGCTACTCAGACTGATAATCATGGTCTTCACGCTGTGCCGCCACCAAATGGTAAAGTTACTATAGATGGTGACTTAAAAGACTGGGATTTATCAGGACAAATTTTAATATGCTACGATGTTGATACACTAAAAGATGTCTATAGCGCAAAAGTTGCTGCCATGTATGACGCTAACAACCTTTATGTATCTTTGCACTGGAAAGACTTGTCCCCAATGGGCAATATTCACGATCCACGTTATCAGTCTAATAAAGGTTGGGCTGGTGATAGCGTACAATTAAGAGTAAAGACAGATAGAGTTAGTTGGATTACTGCATGGCATTATGCCGCTAAGAAAGAATCCTGCATGTTGATTGATTACCCTAAAAATTTAAATCCAGAAGGTGCTGATGGCAGCAAAATATTTCAAACAACAGAAGGTTGGAAACTGAATGATGGCGTAGAAATGGCATTCAAAAAAGATGCAGATGGCAAAGGGTATGTACAGGAAATGTTAATTCCCTGGGAATTTATAACTTTAAAGAAAAATTATAAAGCTGGTGACAAATTTCAAATGGGAATCGAGTTACTATGGGGTGAGGTTGACTGGCCGGTTCATCGCTATGCAGACAATCTGGCAGATGGTGCCACCAGCCGTGAATTCTTCTGGACAGCGATTAATAGCTGGGGTGATGTAAAACTGGAAGCAAAAGGCAATCTTTCCCTGCCAGAGCCAGCATGGATGAAAACCGCTGCAATCGAAGTTCCCATGGGTCCGGTAGATATAAAATACACATTGCCCAAAGATGCTCGGGTTACCGTTGCGATTGAAGATAATAATGGCAAGCGTATTCGTAATCTAATCGCTGCAGCCAACAGGAAAAAAGGCGAAAATATTGAAAAATGGGATGGTTTGGATGATAATGGTAAAGCTGTTCCTGTTGGAGATTATAAGTTTAAAGGGATCTTCCATGATGGTATTCATGTGAATTATGCTATGTCATTTGGCAATCCCGGCAACCCTTCATGGGATACTTCCGATGGCAAAGGCGCATTTTATGGCGACCATACTGCTGCCCACGCTGCTGCCGCCGCGGGAAATTACGTCGCACTCGCCTGCCCCATGGGTGAAGGTGGAAAATACCTTATCGGACTTGATTTAACTGGCCAGCGATTGTGGGGCCTTGCTAATCGCGTTGCTTTCGACGGTGGTCGCGCTTCACTGGCAACTGATGGCAAATTGCTATGGATTTCCAACCAGGGCAAAGAAGCGTTAATCTATCGTGTAGATATTGCCACCGGCAAATATGCACCTTGGAAAAGAATGGCAAAAGATGTTGCCGGCAACGAAGCACCTATGCTGGATCTGCAAGTAAGCGACTTCAAAAAAGAACAGACTAATGCGACATTACCTGTTGGCATTGGTGGAGAAGGAAAAAAAGCCGAATTTAATATGACAGCTATCGCTCTTAACAAAGGTTTGCTGGCAATATGTCTTAACCTTGAAAATATCGTTAAAATAATTGATGCTGAAACCGGTGATGTAAAGACTGAACTAAAAATAAAATCACCTCTTTCCGTAACATCCACTGGCAATGACTGGCTGGTTTTATCAGAAGGTAAAATCGTCAAAGTAAGTACAGATGGAAAAATTACTCCATTTTCAAAAGATGCTTTTGTTGATGGCTACAGCCTGACAACAGATGTCAAAGGAAACGTATATATATCCGTTCGTGGCAGCGACCAGAACGTGAAGATATTTAATGCTAAAGGGAAACTGACCGGTGAAATTGGCAAACGCGGTGGACGACCAAACCATGGTGTATTCATCGCGGAAGCAATGAGAGAACCTGGACAGATAACAATCGACAGCCTGGGTCGTATGTGGGTAACTGAAGAAACCATGAACCCGAAACGAACCAGCCTGTGGGATGTTAAGAAGAAAAAACTGATAAAAGATTTTGTAGGTACTGGCACATATTCCGGAACTGGTTCAATAAATTCATTTGATTCATCAATGGCATTTGCTAATGACACCGTATATAAAATTGATTTAGCAAAGGGAAGCTGGAAACCTGTATATTCAATAGGTACGACCAGCAGCAGCCCCGATGAGATTTTCCCACCGCGAATACATGATTATGTAACATGCAAAACTATTCAACGTGAAGGAAAGTACTACGCTACAACCGGTGGGTCAGCACGTGCAGCTAATGAAATTGAAGTTGTAATGTTTGATGGCAAAAATTGGCGATCAGTTGCTAATGTCGGATTAGTTCCAAAAGTGAACAAACCTGCTGATCTGGTAGGTGATTGGACAAAATTCAAACACCCCTTCTTTGCCGGCAAAGCAGGCATGATTTATTCTTGGGTAGATTCGAATGGCGATGGCATCGTTCAAAAAGAAGAGCTTACATTCATAACCCCAATGGCAGATGGCAAGCCTGTTACCCTGCGTAGTTATTACTGGGGTCAATTGCCAGATGACGATGGCACTTTAACATACATGGTAAGCGGTGGAAATTCGTTATATCGGATTCCTATTTCATCTATTAATAAAGTAGGCGCACCGGTTTACGATTTAACCAAAGCATATGTCGTAAAAGTTGACCAGCCAGTTCTTGAAAAAGGCAACGGCGAAGGTATGATTATCGGCGGTAAGGACGGCATGGTATATATTAACCAGGATCCATTAATTGCCGTTGATAAAACCGGCCATGTCATTGGCGGTTATCCTAATAGACACACATCCGTTCATGGTTCTCATAGTGCGAAAGCATCTACCCAGGGATATTTAATCGGACCATCGTCATATATGGGCGTTGCTGATATAGGTGGCGATACCGGCGAAATATTCGACCTAAACGGCAACCTTGGCGAAAACTATCTCTTCACCCATGATGGTTTATGGGTTCAATCTCTATTCAAAGATTGCCGTGGTTGGTATGACACACCGGCCAATGCAGTTCGTGGAATCTCTATGGATACTATTACCGCTGGCGGCGAAAGTTTTGGTGGCAACTTCATCAAGGCATCAAATGGTAAAGTATATCTAACAATTGGCGGCACAGATGCCCGGGTGCTGGAAGTAACCGGACTTGATACCATCAAAAGATTCGATGGTCAATTTACCTACACCGCAGCACAATACGCAGACGCACAAGCATTGCTGCAACAGAAAGCTATCCAAGTAAACGAGCCAAAAGTTTACCAGATAACAAAAACAGCAACGCCAATTGCAATAGATGGTAAAGCAGCAAAATGGCCGGAATTACTGGACGATAGCAAATCGTTAATTGAAGTGCAGGAAAGCAAACAACAGCGTTATGGCCGAGTGCAGGCACGCTACGACGCAGATAATCTTTATCTTGGCTACCGGGTATTAACACGTCAATCACAAATGCGTAATGTTGGTCAAGATTATCGTTTGTTATTCAAGAGTGGCGATGTAGTTGACCTGATGATTGGACCATTACCTCAAAAAGCAAAAGGTGAAGGTAATACCCGTATCCTGATGACAATCTTCAACGGCAAACTGGTAGCTGTACTGAACCAGAAATACGTTCCCGGTGCGGCAAAAAGCGAAGGTTTTGGCTTCGCCTCCCCTGCCCGTTCAATTCAATTCGACCGGGTGGTAATCACCCCGGATGTGAAAATAGCCACATCACCAATCAACGGCGGCTATTTTGTTGAGGCAGCCATCCCCTGGAAAACCATCGGGATAGTACCGGTATCAGGAATGAAACTAAAAGGCGACATCGGAATCCTGTTCGGCGACACCGGCGGAACCGTAACAGTATCCCGAAACTACTGGAGCAATAAGGCTACCAATCTGGTAAACGACATCCCCGGTGAAGGCGACCTGCAACCAGAACTCTGGGGTACATTCACCCTGGAATAAAATATTCTGGAACGCCAATTTATTGATTGGCACACAAATAAATAATGCCTGCTGCTTTGAGAAAAGCAGCAGGCATTTTGTTTAAATTTCACATCTATTAATAGGATAAAATTGTGAATCATTGAAAAAATAAAGTCTGGCTGTGTGGAAAGGGACGCGAGTCCGGCTGATTTTTATAAATCTATCATATAAATTACTTACCAATCAGGCGATTGGCATTCCCAAAAGAGCCGGACTTGCGTCCCTTTCCATACGGTGACTGAATATTAATAACCTATTTTATAAACTATGGTGTCTTTGGACTATAATAAAAATTAATAATCCACTAATACTAAAATCCAAACATGACAAACATCTACTTTCCCACCGGTACAGCGCATCTAAATCCTATATAGCTAATTTTCAACACCGGACCACAAAAGCCGCGATCTACTGCACGCAGGTATCTGGAATTGTCGCTGCGCCAGGAGCCACCGCGAAGAACACGAAAAGAGCCTGCCATTGGCCCGGTTGGGTTTTTCGCAGATGCTATTTTATAATAGCCGTCGTTGTACCAATCCGCGCACCATTCCCAAGCGTTGCCTGACATATCCATAACTCCGTATGGACTGGCACCTGCATGGTAACTTCCTACCGGAGCGGTTCCTTTTTCTGTGCTATCTGAACCTAATGGATTTTTGCATTTCGATGCATCCCATATTGGCCCCCACGGATATGCGCGGCCATCTGTCCCCCGCGCCGCCTTTTCCCATTGCGCCTCGGTTGGCAATACTGCACCAGCCCAATCGCAATAAGCATTCGCGTCTCTCCAAGAAACATTCACCATTGGATGATTATCCTGCCATTTCCAGGCCGGCTCCAAAGGCATAGAACGATTTGTCGCTTCGCAAAACTTGCTATATTGAGCAACTGTAACCTCTGTTTTATACATATAAAAAGCATCAATATCAATACTGCGCTGGGGCATCTCATTGGCAAATATATCGCGTTTATAATTCGGATTAACTTTCAACCATGCAACCAGTTGCTTTTCACTGGTTCCCATCAAAAACTTCCCCGCAGGAATCAGCACCATCTCGGCACCATCTTTCGGGTTAGATTTTGTTGCTGACGGTGCATCAACAGCCCAGATAGCATAACTAGAGGTAAATATCATCAACAATGCAATAAACAACTTTTTAATCATCTATTAATTTCTCCACATAAAACAAACTGCTTATATATCATTCCACATTTTACAACTTGATGCAAATTTAAAAGTTTTAAAAGGCTTTCGCGTAATGTTACTTCAACAAGCTCAGTTACCGGTCGCTGAGCCTGTCGAAGCGACCATATTTTAAGCAGAATTATTTTTTAAAGCGAAAGTCCTGTAAAATTAATTAACTATATAGCTGTTGTAATTCTTTGATCAATTTCAGAACTTCATCGACACGATATGGTTTGGCAAGACGTCTAATAAATCCGTAATCTTCATGATTTGCCATTATATCGTCAGTGTAATAACCACTTGATGCAATAGCGCGGGCAGTAGGATCAAACTCATGAATCCGAGTAATGACTTCTTTACCACCTATACCGCCGGGGATAGTAAGGTCAAATATTCCAATATCAAATGGTTTATTAATCCATTCATTGATAGCATCATTGCCATCATTTACCGTTGTTACAATATGACCGACAGATTCTAATACACGCTTCAATATTTTACAGATAACTTTCTCATCATCAAGCACTAAAATTCGCCATGGTTTGAATGATATGCTTTTTTCTGGCTCATTAGCTTTCAAAGAATCAACATCTGGCAGAGCAGGTAATAAAATACTGAAGGTACTGCCATGCCCTGGGGTAGAATTAACAAATATCTGCCCCTCATGCCCATGAATGATAGAATATGCAGATGTCAGTCCTAAACCGGTTCCACTTTGTTTAGTAGTAAAGAAAGGGTCGAAAATTTTATCTTGTATTTCTAAGGGAATACCTATACCGGAATCAATTATATCAATACGAATGAATGGTCCTGATAACAATGAAGATGATTCCGGTTTAATATTCACATTTGACGCAATTAAAGTTATTGTGCCATTATCGATCATTGCCTGGTCAGCGTTTAATAATAAATTATGTAAAACCTGACTTAATTGCCCTGCATCTGCTTTAACATTCCATAATGATTCTGGAACTTCAATTTTACACTTGTTGCGCGACCCGGTAAGTGCAAGAGCAACAGATTCGTGTATAAGTGGCAATAACGATACCGTATCCCTTACCGGCACACCACCTTTAGCAAAGGTCAGTAATTGTTGAGTAAGATTGCGGGCGCGAAGAGAGGCATCTTCAGCATCTTTCAGACATTGTACAGCGTCTTCCTGAGTATTGGATTCTATCATCCATTGTGCTAAACCTATATTGCCAGCAATAGCAGTGAGCAAATTATTGAAATCATGTGCAATACCACCCGCCATTACCCCTAATGAATCAAGTTTAGAGATTCGCTGAATATCCTGTCTCATCTGTATTTCACCGGTAACATCGCGGAATACCAATACTGCCCCAATAATAGTACCCGTCAAATCACGTATTGGTGTGCCATGACTTATAATGATACGCTCGGTTCCATCACGAGCGATTAACAAAGAATTTTCCTTGTATTCTACTATTTCACCATGCTGTAAGATTCGGGTAGAAATATCTTCATAATTGTTGCGGGTATATTGATCTATAACATGAAATATATCAGATAATATTTGCCCATTTGCCTCATTTTGCTGGTATCCGGTTATATGCTCTGCAATCGAGTTTATGATAATTATCCTGCCATCTATATCAGTGGCTATAACGCCGTCACCAATTGATTGTAATGTTACCCGTAATCGTTCTTTTTCATCAGCCAATGCATTATCAGCTAATTTTCGTTCTGATATATCATGATAATTCACCAATATACCGGCAATATCCGGATTATTTAATAAGTTTACCATAGTATATTTTATCCATTTATTAGACCCATCCTTACATTTATATTTACATTCACCTGTAATTGGCGAATTCGGTTTTGACAATATAATTTCAAACACCCGTCGTGTGTTTTGCTGGTCATTTTCATGAATATTCGCAATGGTGGAATTACCTATCATATCTTCTGGTTTCCACCCAAACCATTTTTCCATATTTGGACTATTGTAAACGTTTAAACCATCTGCACTTATAATTCCTATTACGTCAGATATATTTGCAATCATTGCACGTTGATTTGCGACATTTTTTCTGAGAGCTTCTTCAGCAACTTTCTGCCGGTATAGATGACCGATAATGGTAGTATATAATTCAAATAATTCAGCGTCATGCTGGGATATTTCACGATTTCTCAACAGATTATCAACCGACATACATCCTATAATATTATCTCCATCCCATAATGCCGAAATAATTTGTGTTCCCTTACCGACGACATTGGCATGCTGGTCACGCAAGTCGGTATTTTCAACCATTAAGCAACGAGTTTTATTTGCTATGATTCGACCAAAATTTGATTCAGGTGAGACATAAACTACATTATTTTTCTCATTACGCAGATTGCCGTGTTCATCAATACCATAGGAACCTATAATATAACTATCAGATTCTCCTCTAAACCACATTGAAATGCGGTCGTATTTCAATTTTTGCCTACCCAACTCAACAGCCAAAAGGCAAAATTCATCTAAGTCATGTATTCGCGATAATAATATCTGTATCTCATGAAAAATCTGTAATGCTTCCTGTTTTTTCTTCTCGATATCATGAGCATGAGTAACTTCCATCAACCATTTAGTACGTACATCTTCTGCTAATTTATGTTCTGTGATATCCCGCGCAACACCACGCAAATGTGTACAAACACCATTATTGTTAATTATTGGCGTTAAGTTTGTTTCAAGTACAACATAGCCATTAATAAAATCATGTGATTCTTCATATTGAATAGCATTCCCAATTTGTATTGCTTCATAATATTTATTTAAGATATAATTTGATGCTTCAGGTGGTAATATCTCTTCAACTCTTTTTCCTATAATATCTGTTTCTTTAAATCCAGTAAATTTTAAATATGCCATATTTACCGATAAGCAACGATATACATCATTTGGCTCAACCGACATTAAAAAGATTATGTCTGATGTGCTGTTATACATTAAATTTGCATGTTGTTGAATATCTGCTGACTGATTAAGAGCATAATTATCGAGTTTTAATACTTCATTCTGTTTAATTAACTCAGCCAAATGCAATTGCAACTCATCAATCTGAGATTGCATCTTTTCGACTAAGACTGCTGAGGATATTTTTTTATTTTCTGATGATGATTTCTTAATTGACATCTAATTACCTTTTCGCCACAGCTATATTATGTCAATAAATATCCATATCAAGTTAACGTCGTTGTGTTGCAGCAAAAATATTATACCACAGTCGTTGCAATTCATAACGATGTTATACTGCAATTTACAATATTTTTTATTTTTTTTTATAAATTAAAGTCGTTTTTTAATAACAA
>JBIJDE010000185.1:0-8617 GCA_044344305.1 Armatimonadota bacterium | reverse complement strand
TTCGATATCCATGCCATATCGAAGGTTACTGACAGGTTGTTTTCGCAACGCGCCAGGAATGTGCAATGTTCTTCGACATCAAATGGCGTTCCCTCTGGCAGATCAAATGGAAATCCGCGGAAGGTGGTGGCGGACGCGGCGGTTACCTTTGGCCAACCCACCAGGTTGAACACCATATCCATGAAATATTGCCCCATGTCCATAATCACCCCGCCGCCGGCGCGTGCAGAGTCGATGAACCAGGTTGCATCAGGGATGATATCAATGCCCGGGCGACCACGACGGCGATAAAATTGCACATGAACGCGGTAAATATCACCAAGGTCGCCATCTTGAATGAATTGTTTAGCCAGTTCTGCTTCACTCCAGCGAAATCTACTACTGAAGAAGATTACTTTCTTTCCGGCTTTATCGGCTTCTTCGATCACTGCGCGGTTCTCTGCCAGGCTCAGGGTGCTGGGCTTTTCACAGGCGACATTTTTACCTGCCCGCAACGCGTCAATGGTGATAGGGGCATGACCGACTACCGGTGTCGCCACGGTGATGATATCGATATCCGGCATCGCCAGCAGTTCGTGGTAATCAGTGGTGATGAAGGTATCCGGGGAACAGAATTCCCGGCGGCGTTTTTCAGCACGCTCAATTATCAAATCGCAAAGCCCGGCGACTTCATACCCGCAGGCTTTGTAACTGTTCAAATGCGCAGGGCTGATATCGCCGCAGCCAATTAACCCGATGCGTATTGGTTTCTCTAACATAAATTGCTCCTTGTATTAAATTAACATGGATGGGCAGGATAAGCAGGATAAATTTAATCTTGTAAATCATGTAAATCATGTCAAAATTTCGTTTTTATTATATTTTCTTATACATTACCAGTTCGCTGGTCATTGCTGATTCCAGCCGGATGGGTAGACCGTTAAAGGTAAGTTCGCGGCCGGAAATGCGGAACTTTTGATTGCTGTTATCCAATATTACTTCATATTCGGCTGCGGTATCAACCCCGCGCGGCCGCAACAGATATTCGTCTGCACCGTTTTTCAGCCGAAATACGCCGACATACCCGCGGCTCTTGTCTGCGTTGCCATATTCCAGCACACACCACGGCACATTGGCATAAAGACCTATATCGGGAGTGTGGTGATATACAACCGGATGTTTGCCAATTACCGGCCGGCAGAAGTTTTTGTGCAATTCAATATATTTGCGGGTTTTCTGGAAATATTCAGTGGTGCGGTCGGCATCCTGGGCGCCAAAACCAACGTGAATAGGTTGCGCAAATAATGTCACCCGCAAATGAGTGTCAAGGTCGGCCTTCTGGTGTGCTACTGGCATGTGGTTATGATAATAACACAGCGATTCCGGCGGCAAGAACAGAGTCAGGCCATTAATAGCGCGAATAGATCGCGGGAACATTGAGAAGTCTGACTCGCAACAGTAATGCATTCGCGACATCATCCCCAGGTCGTTGCGTCCGCCGCCGCTGGCGCAACACTCCAGAGCCACCTGCGGCATCTCGCTTAATACCTGGTCAAATGTGGCATACAGCGTTTCGTAATGCCGCCATAATTCGCTTTCGGCGTAACCGTGGCGTTCGTGCTGTCCACCTTCATATACCCGACAGTTGTAATCAATTTTAAAGAAATCAAGCTGATGTTCGCGGATGACACGGATTATTTCGTTTTGCATAAATTTGGCGGCATCCGGGTTTGCCAGGTCCAACATCTGGGCGGCTTCGCGGTTTCCATCAGTATGCAGCAGCCATTCAGGATGTTCTTTCAGCAAATTGCTTTTAGGCCCGACGCGCTCCGGTTCCATCCACAGTCCGAAAAGTATGCCGTGCTTTTTGCATAATTCACGGCAGGCGGCAAGTCCGTCGGGGAGCCAATCGCCGACTTTCCAGTCGCCGACACGTTCCCACCAGGTGCTGAACTCGTCACCATACCACCCGGCGTCTACCATAAATGCTTCCACACCCATTTCGACGGCAATATCAATCTCGCGGTGAATCCATTCGTCTTTTTCCTCTACCACGCGTCCGGCGTATGTAAACATTTCCTTACCTTTTGGACGTGGAGGAATTACCGACGCGCGCAGATGGCTGTGCCAGGCGGCGACAATCTCGTCTGTGCTGCCATGCATCAATCCTATATGAGTCTCCGGAGTGGTAATGGTCTCGCCCGGGTCGAGAACTCGCAATGGAGCAGGACCGCCAGGACCCATGCGAAATGCCAGGTTTATTCCTCGTTCCGGCTGGTTGGAAAGATTGCGATCAGGGTCGTTCCATAATTCAGCGTACCAATTGCCAGACCAGGCGAGTGATACTATTGCGGATTCCCCGGTTACCTTGTTGCGAACCATGATGAACGGGTTGCCAAATCCGCTATGGCCATTATTGGATTCTATACGACGACTACCTGTAGGCAAATCTTCCCACTTGAAATTACCCTCGGAACCAGCGCGACAGGAATCAAAATAACCTAATTCAAACGGAGTGGATTCTATTTGCGGTATTTCTCCCCAGTTGGTATTTCCCGCCCATGTCCATAACATTCCGGAACATGGACTGATCCGTGACAATGCGGCAGGTGCAGTGCCAGTATTGGTAATTTCGATGTATCGTGCCATAAATGGGGTGCCATCTAACCGGGTGACTACTTTAATAGTGACTGGCCGCAACTGATGGCGCAATTCAACTACTGCTTCCCGGGTTCCATATTTCCCGATTCTTTCAGACGTTGACGCCATTTCCCATCGATTGCGCAAGTCCTGACCGTCGATTTCAATATCAAAAGTATGCAGAGGAAGTTCCAGCGGATTAAAACCAGGCATACCAGAAGTGATATTTTCCCGTTGAACCTGCCCCGAAGCCGACCAGTACAATCCAATCCAACGACTGTCCTGCAAAGCCTCTTCATACACAGTAGCAGCGGAAACATACCGCGCAGCCTGTCGTTCGCCGCTCTTATAAAACGATATTTCAGTGTTTGATTTTTGTAAAGGTGTGGGCTTAGTCATAATCACACTCCAAATTTTATTTTGACGATTAATGTAGACGCATGGCCATGCGTCTCTACGAATACGAATCTATAATATAGACGCAAAATCTTGCGTCTCTACGACCAAGATTTTCATATTCGAAAAATCATATGACTATATCTTATCAAAATTTTCCATATTAAAATACATATTTTGCCGAATGTAGAGACGCATGACCATGCGTCTCTACGACCACCGCAAACGCCACATATTAATATTAAAATTGTAATTAACGTCACAGGGACGGTAACGTCACGTTTTTCCGCCACGATTCCCCATTGACACCATCATCACCACTATGTAAAATTACCCCGTGTAATTACACGAAAGGTGGGTTTGTTATGATTAATGATAATTTTCAGTATAGTGGCGATAAGTTGAAAGAGATTTCTTTTCCTTTGGGTGGCATTGGCACCGGTTGCATAGGGTTAGCGGGAAATGGCCGACTAATCGACTGGGAGATATTTAACAAGCCTAACAAAGGCAGCTATAATGGTTTTTCGCATTTTGCGCTGCGGGCCGAACGTGATGGCGCAGTTATTGATGCGCGGGTGCTGAACGGGGATTTTCCACCGCCGTATACCGGGCATTTTCCGCTGGGCAAATATAACAACTTTGGATTTGGGGTGCCGAATGCATCAATGGCTGGCTTCCCGCATTTTCGCGAAGTTAATTTTACCGGCACTTTTCCGCTGGCAATGTTGGATTTTATTGACGAAACTTTTCCCGGACAGGTGCGGTTGACCGCGTTCAACCCGTTCATACCGCTTAATGAGGACGATTCCGGTATTCCAGCGGCATTTTTTGAGTTCGAAGTGACGAATAATAGCAATTCACCACTGACATATATGCTTGGCGGGGTATTGACCAACCCGCTGCCGGAAAACCAGATAAATCGACATGCAACAGATGATAATCTGCAGATGCTGCACTATACCTGCGACTTGCCGGCCGATGCGGTGAAATATGGCGACATGACGCTGGCGACTGACGCCGGCGATGCCAGTTGGCAGGAATACTGGTACCGCGGCGGGTGGAACGATGCCCAGGAAGTTTACTGGCATGACTTCACCACCGCAGGGCCATTGTGCAATCGACAATATGCACCGGAAGATGCTAAGGCCGGAAATCACGGCACGCTGGCGACGCAGTTTGAATTATTGCCAGGAGAAAGCAAGACTATTCGCTTTATCATCTCCTGGAACTTCCCAAATTGCGAAAATTACTGGAACCCTAATAAAGAAACCTGCAAATGCTCATCCGGCGATTGCGCGCCTAATACCTGGAAAAATTACTACGCCACCCAATTCGTCGATTCCCGCGCCAGCGCGAAATACGGTCTGCAACAGTGGGATAGGTTGCTGAATGAAACCCGGAGATTCACCAAGGCGATGTTCTCATCAGATATGCCACCGGTGGCACTGGAGGCAATATCGGCAAATATTTCGATATTGAAATCCCCAACGGTGCTACGGTTGGAAGATGGCACATTTTACGGGTGGGAAGGCTGTCACCCCAGTGAAGGTTGTTGCGAAGGTTCATGTACCCACGTGTGGAATTACGCCCAGGCTCTGCCATTTTTATTCCCCCGCTTGGAACGCAGCATGCGTGACGCTGATTACGAAAATAACTTGTTCGACCACGGCGGGTTGCCGTTTCGCATTCAATTGCCATTGGGACGCGGAAAGGGTGGCGGACGAATTGGCATCCGCGCCTGTGCGGACGGACAATTTGGTGGCATTATGAAGGTTTATCGCGACTGGAAAATATGCGGCGATACTGAATGGCTGCGCGGTTTGTGGCCAGCGTTGAAATTAGTCATCAGCTACGCTTGGAGTCCGGATAATATAGACCGTTGGGACCCGGATAAAACCGGAGTATTATGGGGTCGCCAGCATCATACTCTGGATATGGAACTGTTCGGACCAAGTTCATGGCTCACCGGGTTTTACCTTGGCGCATTGAAAGCCGGCGCGGAGATGGCAGATGCATTGGGTGATGATGCCACTGCTATTGAATATCGTGATATGTTCACCCGCGGTAAGGCATGGGTGGACGCGAACCTGTTTAATGGCGATTATTATTACCACAAGGTTAACCTGAATGACAAGCAAATGCTGGAGTCATTTGACGCGGTTAACCCGTATTGGAGCGAGGAACATAGCGAGATAAAATACCAGGTTGGCGAAGGTTGTGTCATCGACCAGTTGCTGGCACAGTGGCACGCTGAATTGTATGGATTGGGTGAGATATTTGATGTCTCGCAAACAAAAACTGCCTTGCGCGGATTGTGGAAAAACAGTTTTGTGCCATTAATGCGTAACGCATATAATCCCTGGCGGATTTTCAGCCTCAATGATGAAGCTGGACTGGTGATTTGCAGTTATCCACCGGGCAGCAAAAAACCGGTAATTCCGGTGCCATACACCCAGGAAACCATGTGCGGGTTTGAGTATGCCGCCGCTATCCACATGATAAACCATGGCATGGTGGACGAAGGGATGACGATTGTCGCGGCAATTCGTGACCGGTTTGACGGCGAAAAGCGTAACCCGTGGAACGAGATAGAGTGCGGCAGCAATTACGCCCGTTCAATGGCAAGTTACGCGCTATTGAACGTATTCAGCGGTTTCGAGTTTGATATACCGCGCCAAACCATAGGTTTTCATCCCATCAACAATACGACCCGCGCTTTCTGGTCGCTGGATTCCGGTTGGGGCACCTTCCAACAGCAGAAAAACACCATCACATTAATAATTCTCGGCGGAGAAATAACCTTGAAAGAGTTTACCTTTACCACTGACATTTCAATTAATGAGATAACCGTCATTAAACGTGGTGACAATGAAGAAAAAATCAACGCAAGATATCTTATTGAAGATGGAAAGGTCAGGGTAATATTTGATGAACCTTTGGTTATTTTGTATGATGAGGTTATGGAGATAACGGTATTTTAATAACAGAAAATTTCAGGGTGTTAATGTTGCCACATTAGCCCGGATATAAAAGACTTGTCGGAAATAATAATTCTTATTTCCGGACAAGTCTTTTCTAAATTATTGCTTGTTTTCCCGGTTGATAATTTCTTCTTTCGTCAACTTTCCATCACTGTTTGTGTCCGTCTCGCTGGAATTATTTTTCATTTTATCTGGGTATTCGTCAACTGTCAGTACCCCATCGCCATTAATATCATATATTCCGAATAAATCGCTGTCTTTTGCCATACTCAGTACAATATTGAACTCTGTTTTTGTAATTTTGCGATCATTATTTATATCTGCAACACAAAAATCACGTCGGAAGTTTTTGGGTGATTCGATAAAAGTTATTACACCATCACCATTTTTATCAATATTTGCGAACCAATCGACATTAGTTGCTTCATTTTCTACATATTTAATCTCATCTTTTGTCAGTTTGCCATCATTATTGGTATCAATATTTTTATATTGCTCTTTCATTTTCTCAGGACATTCATTGGAATTCAGCACACCATCACGGTTCTTATCAAGTTTATCAAAGGCGATATTTACGTTAATCGGTGATTTTGACGATGAAATATCTTTTGATGTTACTTTCCCATCTTTATCTTTATCCAGCGAATTGAACTCTTTTGATATCTCCGCCGGAAACTCATCGCGACTGAGAATGTTATCACCATTTTTATCCATTAATGCGACTACAGTAGATTTTTCATCATTAATTTTCTTATTAATCGTAGATCGAATGAAATAGATCGTTCCTATGGCAGCAATCACTGCCACTGATACTATTATTGTTAATAATTTACGATTCATTTATTTACCTTACGAATGACCAGGTCTGTGGATTACCCATTCGACGGTAATTTGCTGAAGATGTTTTTCTGTGCTTTCGTGCAATGTGCGCAATAAACGGCTCACCTGGTCATTATCTGAACAAATAACCTGAAAGAATGGCTGTTCTATCATCGTCTTTTCCATATCTCGTGCGATGCTGAGGGCTTGGAATAGAGAAATAGATTTCTTATTGGCTTCTTCTATGCGCTGAATAATGTATTCTCTAAAATCCATAAAAATTTTTGTATTAAATTCGTAAATTGAAAGAAGAAATGCACCATCACGGGCATTATCTGCCAACCGGCGCACCCATTGAGCATGTTGCAACTCATCAGATACTAAATGCAGCCAGAAATCATTAATTTCAGGATACAGACGCGCATATACTGCATATAACTCCGCTAATTTCTCTTCGTTAACAGCGATAATTTCCAGACTATCTAATAACTGTACATTTGCCATGTTTGCGTTTATCCCCCGTGAATATGCAAATATTTAAATCTTGTTGATTTAATAATCTGCATCTGGAATTAAATATCTGTCACAAGGTTACAAGTCTATTAACAGATTGTCAATGAAATTATATACAATGTGAGAGTGAACATATTTGTATGTGATACCTTTTTTTAAACCCTTTACCTTTTCGGTGGAACATTTTATACTTAATTACAGTCTATTAAACAATAATACAATTTGTGAGGGGTAACAATGAGAAAAAGTATAGTTTTATTGCTGATGTCTCTGATTATGGCACTATGTGTCCAGAGTATGGCAATGATGGTAGCAGTGTCTGACAATGACCGAATGGGTCAATCAGACTTGATTGCCGTGGGTACTATCGTATCTGACACTCGAATACCGGATGTTGACTATTGGCGGGCAGGACAAGTTATAATAAAAATTGACCAGGTACTGCGCGGAAATAAGATTGACCAGATCACCGCGATTCATGCTTTGCCACCTGTTATGCCTCCAGGTATGATTATTATGGATCATGGTGGATTCAATCTAACTCCTGGTCAAAAACAGATATTTTTCCTGCAAAACGGTCCAGATAGCTTTAACTTTGGTTTTGGCTACCAGGGTATGCAGCCGGTTACTGAGATTGAAAAGTACAAAAACCTGATTGCAATGTTTCCATACAAGGCAACTCTACAAAATCCATCAACGCCATTTTATTTTGGCAAACCAACAGACGTCACAATTACGATAAAAAATACCAGTGCTGACCCTATTAAATTAAGTCCTATCATGATGGAAGGGAAGTTTTATTCACCACGTATGGAAAGCTTTATTCAATTTGAAGAAGCTAATAATGATAGACAAGCATTAAAGTTTAGAACGCCGGAACCAATAACGGTTAAGCCGGGTGAAGAAGGAAAAATAACCGCAAAGTTTCTGACGAAAAAGCCCGGATCCTGGCTGTTATTTCCTGCCGACACATATTTCCAAACTCCAGTATTACTACGTGCCAAAATATTTATTACTATTGATGTACCTGTAAAAACTGGCCAGCGACAGGAAGGATTTTATATCGCAACTAATTGGACAACAGTAACAATAGGATTCCCATTACCAAGTCCAAATGATGAAAAAACAAAAGAAGAAAAAACACCATTAGCAACTACAGAACCTGTTCGATTGATGGTTCTTGATTAACCTGGGATAATTCCATAGGTCACAGCATCGCTGTGGGTAGAAATCCTGCATGTAATCAAACCCACGGCGTTGCCCTTACCCTTATACACATTTATTAAAAT
>JBIJDE010000184.1:0-8627 GCA_044344305.1 Armatimonadota bacterium | reverse complement strand
ATAGTCACAATAATTTACCTGAAAAAGCTAACCAAACAAAGTTTATTTTACCAGGAACAAATAGAAATGTAATTTATTTAGAAAATTATTTAGATAAATTAGAAGAAAGAAAAGAATATCGTTTTTCATATCTGCCAACGGGTCAGCAATGGAAAATCATTTCACCGAAATATTCAATTATGAATCCTGTGTGTGGAACTAAGGATGGTAAATATGTATTATTAGCAAATATGAAAGTTACACCTAATTTCAGCAGAATTTATGATTTTCTTTCAAAGTTCATTAACATCGATAATTATGATTTTATGACGAGTTCTCAATTGGCTCTATACAATAATAATGGTGAAAAAGTAGCTAAATTTCCTATCAGGTGGGACTTTGATGGTTTAGGTAATTTTAGTTATTCAGGTTCTGAATACCAGCTTAGTCATGATGTCGTATTGTCTCCTGATGGAAAAAGGGCTGGTATAAAATTTTATGCTAATGATGGTTATGAAACTGGTTCAGTCATCCTTGGAAGATGATTTTAATTAGTAGGTTTTGCAGAAATTTGTATTGCGAATCTTTGTCTGAACCACGATTTGGGGGGATTAATGGATTTTAGGATTTTTAATCTATTAATCGTAAAATCCTATAAATCGTGGTTCAGACATATGATTAGAGTGGTTTTTAATCCATACATATATAAGACATATTTGAAACGGGTATACTAATTCGTAATTAACTATTAACCTCTGAACCACAGATTAGAATGATTTCGTATGATTAAATGATTTTTATTAGTACCGATTGCGAGATTAGCGGTAAAATTATTAATTCGAAGAGTCAAATGTAAAACCAAATGTATTGCGAGCATCTTGCTCGCATTCATCCGAGCAGGATGCTCGGAATACTTTTGATTACACAAGTTTTGCAATAGCCTCCGTAATTCAAAATTCAAAAACATGATTAATACTTGAGAAGAAAAATAAATATCCTATCCATCCTGCCCATCGATGTAAATTAAATTCGTAATTAACTATTTACCATCTGAACCACAGATTAGAATGATTTCGTATGATTAAATGATTTTAATTTACTTTGATTGCGAGATGGGTGGCAAAATGTTTATAATTTATTTCGATATGATTAACAAGATAAACATGATTTTATTTTTGCGAAGCAAAACATATCCTTCCCATCCTGCCCATCGATGTAAAATAAATTCGTAATTCACAATTCGTAATTAATAACATAAATTGTGTATAATTGAGATGCAACAAACTGTGAAAGAGGAACTGATGTCTTTGCCAAACAGTAATTTACCCTACGAGTTTCATATTTCGCGACGGTCTCGCGATAAATATAATTTTAAAGATTCGCTTTTTTCTTCGTCAGGTGCGGTGATTTTGGCTAATATTCAGGCTGCACGCCAATTTTGTCAGCAAATTAATGATAAGCGTGACCTTGCGCGTTATCCCGAGATGGCGGTAAAAGCCGGACAGATTAACGCTATCGGGTTAATGGATGAGTTGTTTCACCTGACTATAGAAAAATATCGTGAAGACCATGACCCGGAGTTCAGCGGCAGTGCGTTGGAATGGCTTGAACAGAAGATTCATATAGAAAATCTGGAAGGTTTGTTGCGGCGTTTTATTGATGAATTCCCCCCGGTTGCCGTTTATCGCGGTGATATATCTGTGGATGAATATATAGATGGAGAAAGTCAGGGAATACCAAACCGTCAAATAGCTTTGGAAGAGATGCTGTTGCTATGGATTGAGAATCAAAACCCCGCGCTAACCCCGTTTGTTGAGTTAATTGACGATAGTAAATTAGGCGCGGAGACACATTATAAATCTGTCATAGATGAACTCCATCTATTCTTCAAACAGTCGCCAGAGATTGACGGTGAAGTTACATTGATTGATTTATTGCGCGCGCCGGCATTGGCAGACCCGCATTCGCTGAATGGCCAGTTGGACTACATCCTGAAACGTTGGGGGAAACGTCTGGGCGGCTATATTTACCGTATTCTTGGCGGGATGGATTACCTGCAGGAAGAAGAGAAGCCGGTGTTCTTTGGGCCCGGTCCCAGCAAAGTTATCGAGTTCACATCAGCCGATATGGAAGAACCGGAAGCGTATAGCCAGGATTTGGATTGGATGCCGCGATTGATATTAATTGCGAAAAACAGTTATGTCTGGCTGGATCAGTTGAGCAAAAAATATCAGCAGAATATATCATCACTAGATATGATTCCTGAAGAAGAATTTAAGCTGATGGCGGAGCGCGGATTCACCGGGTTGTGGCTGATTGGTCTGTGGGAACGCAGTCTTGCCTCGCAACGTATCAAACATTTATGCGGCAACCCGGACGCCGTCGCCAGCGCGTATTCGTTACTGGAATATGAAATTGCCGAAGATCTGGGCGGTTGGCCGGCACTGGAAAAAATGCGCGAGAAAGCCTGGAAATACGGGGTTCGACTGGCATCCGACATGGTTCCAAACCACATGGGGATAGATAGTACATGGGTGATTGAACACCCGGATTGGTTCCTGTCTCTTGATTACAGTCCGTTCCCGGCATATTCATTCAATGGTGCGGATTTATCCGCCGACGAACGGGTGGGAATCTACCTGGAAGACCATTATTATTCCCGTACCGACGCCGCCGTGGTATTCAAACGACTGGATAAATATACCGGCAGCGAAAAATATATTTACCACGGCAATGACGGTACAAATATGCCGTGGAATGACACCGCGCAATTAAACTTCCTCAGTCCAGAAGTACGAGAAGCGATTATTCAGACTATTTTGCATGTTGCCCGCAATTTCCCGGTTATACGTTTTGACGCGGCAATGACACTGGCGAAAAAGCACGTCCAGCGCCTCTGGTTCCCCGAACCAGGCTACGGTGGCGCGATAGCCACTCGTGCCGAACACAGCATGACCCGCGCCGATTTTGACAAGGCAATTCCGATAGAGTTCTGGCGCGAGGTAGTAGACCGGGTGGCAGTTGAAGCCCCGGACACCCTGCTATTGGCAGAAGCGTTCTGGATGATGGAAGGCTATTTCGTGCGCTCGCTGGGAATGCACCGGGTATATAACAGCGCATTTATGAATATGATGCGCGACGAAGAAAACGCGAAATACCGGATTGCCATTAAGAATACCCTGGAGTTTGACCCGGAGATTTTGAAAAGATATGTGAACTTCCTGAATAACCCCGACGAAAAAACGGCGGTGGAGCAATTCGGCAAGAGCGACAAATATTTCGGCATTTGCGCGGTGATGTCTACCCTGCCGGGATTGCCGATGTTCGGACATGGACAGGTCGAGGGTATGACCGAGAAATACGGCATGGAGTATCGACGCGCCCAATGGGACGAGAAAGAAGACGCCGGTTTTGCCGAACACCACAAACAGGTAATCTTCCCCATTTTACATCAACGCAGAATATTTGCCGGGGTTGATAACTTTTATCTATACGATTTTTATACCCAACATGGCAATGTAGATGAAAATGTTTTTGCGTATTCAAATATGCTGGGTAATGAACGCGGCCTGGTGCTATACCACAATAAATTTGCCAGCACCCGGGGAACGATTAACAAATCAGCCGGTTATCTCAACAAAGACGACAGGCAGATTTGGCAAAAAGATATCTGGCAGGGAATGAACTTGCCGGATGACCCGAATGCGCTGGTACGTTGCCGCGAACTGTTCAGCAACCTGGAATATCTATGGAAATGCAGCGACATTAAAAATGACGGGTTGTCAGTAGAACTCAATTCTTACCAATGCATGGTTTTCGTCGACTTTGAGATAATAGTGGAAGAGGGTTGGGGTCCATACTCGCAACTTGCCGATACTCTGGACGGGCGCGGTGTGCCGGGACTGAATGAGGCAATGCACGAAATGATGATGATGCCTGCCGTTACCCCAGTTTGCAGGATGATAGAAGACGGCGCAAACTGGTGGCTGAATCCCGCGAAAATGGCCGCCGATCAGCCAGATTTAATTCACGTATCAACATTGAATATCGCTGAAGGCCTGTTGTCTGTAATGCCGTCGGCAAGTATAGCCAAAATAGCATTTGCCGATAATATGCGCGATAAATGGCTGATAGCGCGTGAAATAGCAAAGACCCGCATAACAGATATCACCGAATCATCCGTTGAAGATAATCTGGAAGATATTGTTGAAAATAATGAAGCGGCTAACCTGAACTGGCGCGCCATATTATCCGCCTGGTTGACCGTACATGACCTGGCACAGTTATATCCCACCATTACCACCTCGCGCGCGTTAATTGACGACCTGCACCTGGGACGCGCCATCGCACGTTCATTCACCACCCTCGGCTTAGACGCCGGCGCGGCGGAATACAGCACCATGTTAGTGAAGGTATTAACGGAAATGCAATTGCCCATAGACAACCTGGCGATGACATTATTTAAAAACCTTGACGTGCAAAAACTACTCGGTGTAAATCGCCACCACAACACCCTATACTTCAACCGCGAATCATTCATAGAACTCTGCGACTGGCTGTCCCTGACCGCAAAACTAAATGGTACAGATGCCGACGAAGCAATAACTGATTTGCTGAAAAAGGCAGAAAATGCGGGGTATCAGGTTGAGAAGGTGATTGAGGGATAGATAAATTGCAAATTGGAAATGGCAAATGGCAAATTGGGGCGGACAGGGATGTCCGCCTTTTTAGTGGGATTTTCTGGGAGTTATGATAGTAGGTATCCCCCGACCCCAGCGGAGTCGAATATTTATAGCTTCACCATCTCATGAAACCCAACCCCAGCGCGGGTCGCATATAATTTCTGACTATCTGCCTATTTATATGCGACCCACTCTGTGGTCATGACGTTAATTTTTTTGACATGATTAACAAGATGCACATGATTTTATTTTTGCGTAGCAAAACACATATCCTACCTATCCTGCCCATCGATGTAAAATAAAATTCGTAAATCGTAATTGCCCCCCGACCCCAGCGGGGTCGAATAGTTATAGAGTTCACCATCTCATGAATCCCGACCCCAGCGCGGGTCGCATGTAACATAGCAGATTGTCGGTCATTATATGCGACCCGCGCTGGGGTCGATGTTTTATCATGGAACAAATTCTACAAATATGTGACCACTCTGTGGTCATAACGTTAAATATGTTTTAAGAAAACCTGGGTTAACTATTCCTCCCATACCTCCCATTTCTCTCATAATTACCATTCTTCCCATTCTTCCCATTTATCCCATAAAAACTCCCACAAAAAAAGGACGGACATCCCTGTCCGCCCCAATTTTTAATTTTCCATTTTTAATTTTTAATTATACTTAATCCTTAATTCCAACCTTCCATTCATCGCTGTTCGCCTTCAGTTCCGGTGCGTACATTGCACTTGCTTTTGTCGGCAGTGCGCTGAACTTGCCGGGGATTTCGGCTCTTACGCGGTAGCTTACGCTGTGTTTTCCTCTGGCTAATGTTCTTACGAACATTGCTACTCTATTGTCGCGGAACTCTACATAGGCTCCCATTTCGTTGCCGGTGTAGCCGCTGCGTACTTCTACTGCTTCAAAGCCGGCTGGTTTCATATCTTCGAACAATATATATTCGTAATCGTTCTTGGAATCAATTTCCAGCTCTACCTCAACCAAGTCGCCGCTCTTCAGATTCACACCGCTTTCAATTAGTATGCGCTCATACTTTTCAACTTTCTGATCGAGAACCTGGCCACTTGAACCCTGACCTTTCACAGTCTTTTCTACCCGTACCAGTTTGTAATATTTTCGATTTACCTTGATTTCTAACCCGGCCTTGGTGATATTATCTTCCAGGGTGAAGTTAGTCATGTAGGCATTGAAATACAATGGTCCGGTACCGGTCTTTACCATCTTCACTTCGTGAGCACCGGTGGTAAGGTTCGCCCCTTCCAGAACCAGTTTGTTATCAAAGGTGAACAGGTTGCCGGCGTTAATCTGCACAGTTTTCACCAGGCGATTGTCAATGAATACCTGCAGGTTCATATCCGGCTTATCCTCGCCGCTGGCCTTCATGTAGTCAGCAAATGCTTCGACTACATAAGAGGTGTCGCGGGTGGAGTTCCAGTAGGTCGCATGCTTGCGGTTATTCAGCAGGTATTTAACCATACCGGATGCCTTCGTCCCTTTCGGGTCGGTTAGTGTCAGCAGTTTCAGGTAATAAGCCTGTGCTTCGTATTCGCTGCCGTACCAGTACCACCAGTAATTATCAGCAGGCAGTTTCAGGTATGCAGTCTGGTTTTCGTTATCTTCAACCAGATACTGGTCGATATTTTTAATCAGCATATCGCGTTTTTCGATATCGCCAACGGTATGCAGGGCGATGCCGAACATGCACTTGGCATAAACCGGCAGGCTCAGTCTATCTTCATACAGATACTGGCGCATTTCTTTGTTATCAAGATTAGCGTCTGCCAATACCATGTAAATGAAGGCGTCCATCGCATCGGCCTTTTCTTTCGCCGGCCAATGATGATTGCCGCCACGCCACAGTTTCAATCGTCCCAACTCTTCATTCTGGAACTGTTGCAGACGGGTTACGCCGCGTTCCAGCATGTTCGCCGGCAAGTCTGCACCGATGGCTTTGGCGCGTTGCAAGCCATGAACTACCACCGCGGTGGTATGGGCATAGCTTCGTTCGCCGTAACCGCTGAACCATCCCCAACCGCCGTCGCCACATTGCATTGATGCCAGCCGGTTGATGCCGGATTTAACCATGTTTGCTACTTCTGCTTCGTCAAATACCGGGTTATTGTCAAAGCGTTTCCATCCTTTTGCCCGTTCTACATCGTTGCCGATTTCCTGGGCGTTCAGGTTAGAGCGTTTTGCCTCGATATCTTTCAGATTCAGACCCATCCCTTTCAGGATTTTCTGGGTGGTCAATGTCGGCAGGAACTTGTTCAGTGTCTGTTCGGTACAGCCATACGGGTAATCGGCCATGTATGGCAGCGCGTCAACCATGGCACCTGCCAATGTCGGCGACCAGCGTACTTCCAATCTACTCTGTTCCGGCAATCTTTCTGCAGGGACGGTAACAGTAATCGCGCCATCCTTTGCATTCGGACGGATAACGCCGCTATAGCTTTCCGTCTTCAACATGCCGTGAATCTGTACCGGGAATTTCATTTCCATGGCGTCAGATTCTTCATCAGTAATCGCTTTCATACGAACTATTGCCTGTCCCGGCTCAACAGCGAGTACGCGGAAATCTACGCGTTTTTCGCCATTTGCAGGTATTTCAATATAATCAATAAGGGTCTTTTTACCGCTGATACCTGGAACAACTTTACCAGTTTTCGGATCCAACGGAACCAGGGTCGGACCGTCTAATTCCAATACTGCCTTGACCTTCTTGGTGGTGGTCAGGTAGTTATGGATATTGGCGGACAGGACAACTTCATCCTTTTGGGTGAAGAAGCGAGGAGCCTGCATTCTAAGGAGCAGGTTTTTCACTGTTACGGCTTCGGCATCGCCTTCGCCAACAGCGGTTCCCGCACCCATTACCCAGCTCTTCATTTTCCATCCGGTCAGGTTTTCCGGCATTTTAAAGGTTACCTGGGCGGTACCATCAGGGCCAGTTACAACTGCACCGGTCCAGAACGCGGTATCGGCGAACTCGCTGCGAACAGTGGGTTCTACTTCGCCGCTATTGCCAACACCAGGAGCAGGAGCATTCCCACCACCGCCAGCTCTATCTTTATCACCTGCTGATGATTTGGCGTCTGCCATTGCACCTTTTTCCATGACCATACCATCCATAGCCATTGCTGGTGCGGCTGACATAACCATGCCATTTGCTTCTCCTCCAAATGATAAGCTTTCTTTTCTATTTGAACCACGCATTGACTCTGATTTTCCTTTTGTTTGTACGACATCACCCTTAGATTCGTCCTCTTCATCAGCAGTATTTCCGAACATGCCCAACTGCTGCATCTGTTCCTGATAATCTTTATACAGCGCGTATTCAAAATGAGACAGACTGTCGCCGGTCTGGGCACTGTGGTAACGACGCCATTTCCAGAAGAACTCGCGAATATCCGGCACATTACTGCCACCGCTGATATATTCAACGGCCTTATCATATACGCTGACAACTGCCTGTCCCTGTACCGGCTTGCCGTTAGGATCAGTTACTTTCAATTTAACAGTTGCTGATTCGCCTGGCTTGTATTTTTCTGCTGATGGCAGTACCTGCACATCAAGAGATTTCTTAATTGGCGGTACTACTATTTCGCGGACTTCGGTGAATACCTTGCCACGGCCAACAGTAACAACCTCGACGAAGAAGTTTGGCATATCTTTTTGTGCTACAGCGACTGCCTGTATCGAAGTTTTGCCAACCATCTTAATCATTTGTGGTTGTTTGTAAACGCCATTTGTAGGTCGTACGAACAGCATTACATTGGTATCCGGGATATCGGCATTAATCATCAGATTGACTGTTTCACCCGGGTTATACTCACGTTTGTCAGGTACAATCTCAACATCGTTAAAGCGGAAACCTGCCGGTGATGCGCCTTCGCCGCGAACGGTGAAGAGATAACCACCTTCAATGCTGCGTCCCTTGCCGTCGGTAACGGTGTATGCT
>JBIJDE010000014.1:0-27676 GCA_044344305.1 Armatimonadota bacterium | reverse complement strand
AAAGACACTAAGAAACCTAAAAAAGTTAAGGTTTCAAAAGCACCTAACAGTGGCAAACCTGTGGCATAATGCCATTTAAACAGAAAATAAAAATCCCTGGCAGCTTAGATGTTGCCAGGGATTTTTTATTAGAGTTTATTATTATCCTATCGGGTACAGGCAATTATTCGTACTGCCACTATGATTAAGAAAATGAGTTAAAATTTACGAATAAAAGCCAGTCCCCTTATACCTATTTAACCACTGTCGCCGCGGTGACGGCGATTAAAGCTGGTACCCCGCGTTTTGCTGTGCCGTATACCAGGTCAATGGTAGCGATATCGGCTTCTGGTCGCGGGTTGTTCCATTGCATGGAATATACCACGGCATAGTTGCCATCTGGATATTGTTTTGCCCATGCTATCTGTGCACCCGGGATGGCGGTCGGGGCGGCTTGTTTGTAGTTTTCTACATCCACCTCGGCGTTTATCGGCACATCAACGGTTTTGCCGTCGGCATAGGTGATGACATATTTTGCCATGTCATATAGTTTGTTCTGTTTGATTTCGTTCGGGTTGCGGCGGGCATCCATTCGTGCTGTCTGCAGGAAGAATAGCGCGTCGGCTTTACGGTTGACGGGAATTCCCTTCACTTCATTCGCCAATTTGTTTGGTACGCGGTTGCCGTTTAACATGATGATAGTCGGCACTGGTGAGGTGGCAAATTCATACAGGTTATAACTGACACCTGCCAGGGTCTGTTTGCCTAATGGCAAGTCCTTCAGAGTGAAAGCGTTGTCGCCAAATCCGCCGCGGTCATCGGTATATTGGTTGGCAAACTTGGAGATATCAATTGGCTGGTATTCCATATTTGCGCCGGCGATAAGTACCTTGCTGCCGGCAAATGGTGCTTTCAGGTTGCGCAGGAAGGTGGATAACACAGTACGTTTCTTTACCGCGTTTACCGGTACATCTTCAAGATCTTTGAAATTGATGTTGCAGAGAATTATGCCACCGGTGGCTTTCGGATATGCCATCAGGCCGCCAATGTTGAGCATTGGTTTTACCTGGGCATAGAACTCCGGTGAACGTTTCGCAAACAAACGGATATTATCAAGTCCAGTTACCGCATTTTTGCCGGGGATAACGTCCCATGCCGCCAATCGTAATGATAGGTCCTTCACCTTCACAGAAGGCGCAATTTCAAATGTCTGTGCATCATTATTTGGCAATACATCAAATGATGCCTTGGGTTCACCATTATTGAGCAATTGGAATTTGGTTACCGGGTAATAGAAGGTATTGCCGATCCATTCAACACGGGTTAATTCCTCTTCTCGCGGTAGAGTCATTTTGAAGTCCAAGGGTGGTGTTGCCGGTGCAGGAATATTTACGATATATTTCCATGCATCTGCGGATATCATACCGTTTGTCATCATCTGGTTAAAACCATTATCAAACTTGGCAAATGATGCTACTTCGTCGTAATCAACAACATAGGTGTATGAGTCGCCGGAGATGAATTGTCCGGATTGCCAGGGGAAGATTTTTTCGGCAGAATATAATGCTACGTCCGGCAGAGTAAGACCAGCGGTCAGCGGGTTGCGTACCGATGAGAAAGTTACTTTTTCACGCATGAATGGACGTATCATGTGGTCAACGCCGACAATTTTGTTGTAATCGGCTATTCCATCTGGTGTTAAACCATGGAATATTATCCAACCGCCATTAGCGTTGAACATTTTAACAGATCCCAGGTTATCGGCAAGCATTTTCAGGTTAGCCGGTGTCGCCGGGATAACGGCGGTGGCGTTCACTTCTGTCATTGCTTTTATTGGGCTATCAACAGCGGTGTATTTCAGGCCGATACCGTCCAGGATAGCTGCCAGTTTCGGCGCATCAGTTACCGCGGCGACAACTTTACGGAATTCTAATTTATAAGTTGCGCTGTAATTAATCATGTTCAGCAACAGTTGTTGTGCAATTGCATTGGTAGCTAGTTTTTCGCCGATTACCAGTTGGCTAAGGTACATTATGCCTTCACCTACCGGTAATTCAGCAAGTCCGGTGTATTTCAATTCTTCGTGGCATTGTACCAGTGATTTCGCGCCGCGTTCTGGCTTCATATAGGCATTGCGGTATACTATTTCATCGCCGTTCCAGGTAAAGAAATCTTTCTGGAGAATGCCTTTCAGTACCGGGTGTGAAAGGTCTTCGCCAAATGCGGTGCGACCAATGTTTGTGTCGGTTCGCATATCTGCCGGCAGTCCCTGGTATCGCAACGGGTTTTTCTGGTCAAGTACGATAATAGCATGACCATTGACCGCAAATGCGGATAATCGGCTGGATGTGCTGTCTTTTGCGTCGAGTGCATCTTTGCCGATAATCACAATCTTACTGGTTTCAGGCAGAACAGAAAGGTCTTTCAGTTCATTGAACGGAATCTTGCGTGAGGTGAGGAACGCAATAACCGAACCGTTGGGGTCGAATACTGAAATCTCTACCTTCGGCATTTTTGCCGGAATGGTGTTCAATACTGATACAGCTTTAATATCTTTGAATACTTCTATACCTTTAACTGTCAGCACTAATGCCAGTTCGCCTTCTTGTCTGGATGCGACTTGCGGCATTGGGATAGTTATATCGAACTTCTCATTTTTTCCGGCAGGTACATTGTAAATCTTTGATTCGCTGGCGACTTTTTTACCACCAACGGTTAATGTCCAGGTGAAGGTAATCGGGTCGGAATAGCGGGTGTCATTGAAGATACCCATGGTGCGGGCAACTTTCTCGCCAGATCCAAATGACCAATCCCACTGTCGGCTGAATACTGCGCGGGGTGCATTTGAGTAATACTGATTAGTAGCGTCATTCTGACCCTGCCAGTAATGCCATGCGCCGATACCAGTCCAGCGGTAACCCTGGGTGAGAATTGAGTCAAACAATCCAACCGCAGGACGGTTGCCTTCTTTGCCCAGGAAAACTTCTTCACCACCGAAATATGCATAAGCTGAGTTAATGCCGGATGCATAGAGTTCTTCACCGATGAAGCGTGGGCGGGTCATATCCCATTCCCAACGACCGCGACCTCCCCCCCTAACGTTGTTATCATAGGCCAGCGTTGGGTATTCCCATACATTGCCGGTGGTGTAATGGTCGCCATGTACCGGCAATGTCTGCGCTTTGGTTGCACCGCCACCGTCTACCATTACGAATCTTGTCGGGTCAACTGCGCGGACAGCATCGGATGTTTTTGTTGTTTCCGCTTCAAACTTATCCATCATACCGCCATACAGGTTAATACAGTTAATAAATAACACTTCGTTTTCAATTGACCATATCATTACAGATGGGTGGTTGCGTTCGCCCTTAACCATTGCAACCATCTGGTCGCGCCAATTATTAAACAGCTCTATTTTAATATCAGAATTATATAATTTCTTTAAATCTGGATCATTTTCAATTGCCATATAGCCAATTGTTTCACCGTCAAAAATACCGGTTCGTCGACATACGACACCATTTTTATCAAAGAAATTCAAAGCGTCTTCCGGTGTTTTTCCTTGCCAACTGGTACCCCAAAAACGCATGACGGTCTGGTTACTCTTGCGGTAATTAGTCAGCCACTGGTCGGCGTTGCTGGCGGTATGGCAATCAGCCCAACCGTGCCAGGTGATGCCATTCAGCTTGAAATCTATCCCTTCGCTGGTCCATTCGCGGAACCCAAACGAGGTATCTGTAGTATCCGCAACTTTGCCGTTTATCAGCAATGTTGTGCGCAGCAAATACATGTTTGGAAGATCTGGCCACCATATATTTGGATTTGCCCATGCTTCAGATAACTTCAATACCTGTTCGGTATTTGCCGCTATGGTGAATGGCTGTGCGGTGAATGTCTTTTCTGCTTTTCCGGTCTTCTGGTCAATCGCTGTCCACTGCAATTGTCCGGTTACTTCTTTAGTTGTGGTATTGTTAACGGTTACTTCTGCTTCCATTAATTTTTTAGCGACTGATGGTTTTGCAAAAACGTCGCTGACATAGGCAGGGGTGCCAGCGGCAGTTAAAGTAGGAGTTACTAATATGCCGGATTGGAAATGATTCCACACCGGGTAGGCAAGGTTCTGGAACCATCGACCTGTTATGCTCAATGGGTAGTTAAATGCCTTTCTCAACACCATCGGATTATTAGGATTGCTTGCATAGCCGTACCACGCGTCGCGGATGCCTACCCAAACCTCGTTAACGCCAGGTTTGATTGCTTTTGAAACATCAATAGCGAAACTGGCGAAACAGTTCTTGTTAAATCCACAATAGACACCATTAACATATACCGTGGTGTTCAGGTTATTCTGTGGGAAGGTAAGGAAATACGAACGACCTGCGGATTCTGCCGGTACATTTACCCGGGTGCGGTACCACAAACGGTGGGCATATCGTAAATCTTCACGTGAATCATTTTTGTTACTTGGTACGGATATTGCTGACCAGTATTGTTTTTCTGGAAAGTTATTTATCGGAGTAGCGACATCGGCAGGCAGATATTCGTCATGCCGGCAAACTTCCCATTGACCTTTTAAATCAATTGATACCCGGTCAGCAGCATTGGCGGCTTTCGGCAGGTTGAATACATTTTTAGTTGCTTCTTCATCCTGCGCAGTACGATAATTTTCGTCTGGTTTATATTTTGAATTGGGGTAAAATGGTTCACTGGAGATACATAACGCGTCAGATGCATACAGGATGCGTTTTGTTTTACCCTTGTCGTCTTTCTCTTTCTCAATCTTAATTTCCAGAGTGTGGTTGCCAGCGGTCAGTTGCTTGGTGGTCATTTTCAACCATGCCACTTCGCACCAATCGCTGATGCTCATTAAATCTATCGTCAGACTCTCAGATGATTGTTTCACCCATTCTCCATCGTCAACACGACAGTAAAAATTAGGACGAACATATTCATAACCCACTCGGTTCCATATTTCGTAAGTGCCATCATTCTTAACGTTGAAGTTGTATTTTAACATTACACCTTCAGCAGGCGCGGCAGCATCAATCTTGTCAGCGTCAAATTGGATCAACATCCATTTTCCGCCGGACATATATTGCGAATTACCCCAACCCGATACGTTAGGTGTGACGTTGTTTGTCGCGGTAGATTCCGCTTCAAACCACACATATTCGGCGACACTGCTAACAACAGCCGTCATCAGCATTAACGCTGAAACGATAAAAGGAACCAGACGTTTAAACATACCATTCTCCTCTTTAAATAGACCTTAAAAATATTGATAAAATATTTAATCATTATCAGCGAAAAATTACAAGCAATATTTTGCACTTTTCCGCTTAAAACTTTGCTTTTTCCGCTAATTTACAATTTAATACCAATTTAGAACAGATATTATACAATTAGTTACATGTTTTTAGGAGATATTTTTATTTTTGTCTGAACCTCGGATTGAGAGGATTTGAGGGAGTTTATGGGATTTTCTCTGCGAAGGGGACTGGCTTGAATACTGCAATTACCAGCTAACTACCAATTACATAAAATCACAGTATTCGTGCCTGTACCCGCGGTTTAAAAATGTAGTCGCTCCCTCCGTCACTGCGGTGACACCTCCCTCGGTGATGGAGGCATTGGTGGGGGATTTCTACTCTGCAATAATTTTTAATTTTGCATTTTCAATTTTTAATTAATTTACAATTTGCAATTTGCAATTTAACTTATGGGTTTTCCGCTGTTATCTCTTCTTCTGCTTTTAGTTCTACTGCGCCGGATAGTGCGCCGAAGTTGCGGAGTACGGGGAAGATGTAGGCCCAGATGGCTATTATTACCAGGGTGCCGATGCCGCCGCTTACTACGGATGCGACAGGTGAGAATCTTTGTGCTACCAGGCCGGACTCGTAACCGCCTATTTCGTTTGATGAGCCGATGAAGATGTTGTTTACTGCGGATACCCGACCGCGCATTTCGTCGGGGGTGAGGATAAGTACCAGCGAGTGTCGCACGATGACGCTGATGTTATCGAATACGCCGGTGAGGAAAAGCATGAGCATGGACAGCCAGAAGTTATGTGAGATGCCAAATACAATGGTGGCAACGCCAAAGCCGGCTACCGCCCACAACATGGTGCTGCCGGCGCGTTTCATCGGTGGCAGATGAGCCAATAATGTTCCCATTGCTAATGCGCCTACCGCCGGGGCAGCGCGCAGCAGTCCCAAACCCCATTCGCCGACGTGCAGGATGTCCTTGGCGTAAATTGGCAACAGATAAACCGCGCCGCCCAGTAGCACCGCGAACATATCCAGAGAGATGGTGGATAGTAATATTTTATTATCCCAGACAAACCTGACGCCGGCAAAGAGGGATTTCAGCGTCATTGGCTCTTTCTTTTCCTGCTGGGCGGGCAGGCGAAGGGTGAATAATATGATTAAAAATAGCAGTGCAAATACCGCATTGGTAAGGTACGTAGCAGGAATGCTCCACTGCAATATAAGTCCACCCAATGCCGGCCCTATCATGGATGACATCTGGAAGGTATTTGAACGCCATTTCATTGAATTTTCCAGCATATCGCGCGGAACCAGCATCGGCATTATCGCCGCACCGGCCGACGACCCCAGTGTCATAAATGTGGCATCCAAGAACAATAGACCATATAATAGCAGAGTTTCTCCATGATAATACGATACATAAGCCAGTCCCAACGAACATAAGATAACGCCCATCCGGCTGATAAATAGTATCATTTTGCGTGAATACCTATCCGCCAGCCAACCAGCGGGGAGATTGAAGAGCAGCATGGGAATAGCCTGGGCGGCACCGACATAACCCAATGAAATAGCCTGTCCGGTGCGCAAATAAACCTCCCAACCGATTGCTACGGACTGCGCCGCCATGCCAATCTGCATCAATAAAGAGCTAATCAGAAAATTCCGAAACCCAACAACTTGCAGTGCCGCATATGGATTGTGTTTTATATCACCATTAGAAGATTTCATCGTTTAATTATTCGCTGATTTTTTTGAATATACCTGCAAGGAGAGTTGAAGATAACGAATTTTACATCGATTAATAGGATATAAATGATTTTAATCATGGTACAAATGAAAATCTTATCGCTATATATTCAACATTAATAAATATGAAGAAGCATGCTTGAAAAATTTGGCAGGATTACAAGTTCTTTTGTTGAAAATTAAGTCATTCGAGAATATCGAAGGAGATTTAATTATGACGCCGAGAGAACGATTTATTGCCGCATTGGAACGCAAACCGCTTACCGGTCGGGTTCCACATTTTGAATTGGTATTTTATCTTACCATGGAAGCCTTTGGGAAAGTGCATCCATTGCATCGCGGTTACGGTCAGTGGGACCAGATGGAAGAGAAAGAACGGCAACTGCATCGAAACGATATGGCGGATGTATATATTGCCACCGCCGAAAGATATGAACACAGCGCGATATTTTTGCACCCCAATCCCGGCAAGTTTGAAGAAGTGGTTCGTCTGATTGATTTAATCCGCGAAAAAAGCGGTGACAAATATTTTCTAATGCTTCACGGTGACGCGACTTATGGCATACCGGACGGCAATAACATGGAGGAGTTCTCCTACCAGTTAATCGACGAACCGGAAAAGCTGAAGCAGCAATCTGAAAATTGGGTAAATGGTTCCTTGGCAAATGCCGAACGTTACAAAGCCGTCACCAGTCTGGATGGTTTTGCCCTATGTTCTGATTATTGCCTTAACGTCGGCCCTTTCCTCAGTCCCAACCAATTCAGCGAGTTTGTAACCCCATATCTGACGAAGTTAATTAAGGGATATCGCGATATGGGCTACTACACTATCAAACATACCGACGGCAACATCATGCCGATTATTGACCAAATGGTATCGGCAAACCCCCACGCGCTCCACTCCATCGACCCGCAAGCAGGTGTAGATATCGCCGAGGTAAAACGACTGTATGGCGATAAAGTATGCATAATCGGCAACGTTAATTGCGGCAAGTTGGATACTGGCACCGACGAAGAATGCGCAGAGTCGGTAAGATACGCACTGCGCAACGGTATGCCCGGCGGCGGTTACATATTCTCCACCAGCAATTGCGTATACACCGGCATGAAGTTAAAACGATATGAAGATATGCTGGATATATGGCGTGCGGAAGGGAATTATTGATTACGAATTATTAATTACGAATTATTAATTACGAATTACGAATTTTTTTACATCGATGGGCAGGATGGGTAGGATATATGTTTTGCTTCGCAAAAATAAAATCTTCAAAATCCTATTAATCGATGTAAAAATTCTCAATTCCCGATTTTATCACCTATTCTCCGCTTACCAGTACCGCGTTTTTTGTGGCGTAATATATTTTGTCATTTCTGGTGGCGGTGATGGCGTAGGGGTTTACACTGGTGTTTTCGAAGCCGTTGAACTTCACTTCGGTTGATTTTACGTAATCGAGATTGTCGTCGTATTCATCAATTTTATCTTCGTCGGATTTCCATAGGTAGCAGTCATGTCCGCAGAATGGGATTACTTTGGAGTCGATGCTGGTACGGACTACTCTTTTCCAACCCATTGATTTACCTTGCGGGCTGAACTTTGTTATTAATACGCCGTCTTTATCTTTACTTATTAATCCCATGGTTCCATTTACGGTAACCACGCTGACGCTGGTGACTTCTGGCGGCATGGTTTGCATTAATGCCCCGGATGGCGAATAGGTATAGACTCGTGACCCTTTCTCAGTATCGCGGGTGATATACAGCCGGCCATTTGCGCCGGTAAATATGGGAATACCGCCGGCAGGTTTGCTTTTTACAATGACTGGATCTCGCCATAATGCCGGCCCGGGCGAACCGTCGGCGAACCAACTGTCTACATAACTTACCCCCGCGCAGCCTATTACTTGCCATCCGACATATACAATATCGGCAGATGTGCAGGCGATTATCGGGACAGCGTTAGTTAGTGGCTTAGGTGCTTTAATTTGTCGACACCATCGCCATTTGCCGGTGCTGTCAAATTGATGCAGGATATAATCGCCATTGGTTGATGTGGCTATGTATACATTGTTATCATCACTTGCCACGCTGACAGGATTATAAAGATTATAGGTTGAAGGAATATTCCAATTGCGGATTTGTTTCATATTTGGGGTAAATTCTCGAACAGTTCCATTATTCGCACCATTTACGGTGATGATCCTTTTATTTTCAGTTCCATTTATCACCGAAATAGATTGTCCGCCGGCATGTGATATCGGGTATGCCAAGACAGACTTTTCGGCAGAATTATATATACGAATGAACGGGTCTTTGTTGCATCCGCCAGTAATAATATTGCCATCGCTCATCTGGGATAATGATGTGAATAGCGGCACAGATATTTGTGGTGGGTAGCCATTCTTTCCGGCAGTTAATGCCAGCATTCGCGCACGATCATTTGGCATATTTTTGTTGTCAAGCAGTGATTGTTTGTTTATAACGGTAATATCTTTGGTGATTTTTTTATTTACAATAGAGAATTGCAACAGCCAGGAACGGACAAAAGAATACGGGTTGTCACCGGTTTGTGCAACACCAACCAAAATTTGACCGACCTTATTAATGCTTGTTCCGGTAATGACTAATTTTGTATATTGACCGTCAAATGGATTATTTAATACTGCAAGTGAGGAGAACTCACCTTCATCATCTTCAATTGCCACCGCGAACTCGGCTGTTTTATTCTTTATGCGTATAAATGCAACTATGGCGTTTTTTTCTGACAGCAAGGTGACTGCGGCATTTTCAGTACCTTCTGGCAGTTTAATGTCCGGTCGATCATCGCCGTTTTCATCCAGACAGGTAACTTCTATAGCAATGCCTTCAGCGTTTTTTCTTTTGCATAATATATAATTATTCTCGCCGGCAACCGCCAGTGATGGATTAGCTATAAGAGGATCAGATGGGAAATTATCAGGAGATAAAGAGAGATTTATATCACGAAGTTGTTTAGCGTCATAATTAAAAAATATCACTCGACTGCCGTTATCCTGATCAAAATCAAGGATAGCAATCTGGCGGGTTGTTTCGTTATTTACAATTGCCCGGGGACAATTTAGTACCCCGGGTTCACGAACTGTATTACTGATAAAAGGGCGAAATGTCACCGCCGTAGCGCAAAAAGAGACGATAATGGTCAGTATGATTACCATTAAATTACGCATATATCTGCTCCTTTTGTAGTTATAGCCACTTTAACAATTCTAAATCAGGGACTGACACCGAGTGGCGAAGCCATGATGGTGTCTGTCCCATCGGGTTATTAAATTAAATCTATTATTCAGCAACAATCTGGCTGCCAATTTCCTCGCCCATAATAGCGCGCAGTAAATTGCCGGACTTTCGCATGTCTAATACCAGTAACGGTATTTTATTTTCCATGGATAGTGAAATCGCGGTGGCGTCCATTACTTTTATACCCATTTTCAAGGCGTCCATATATGATATTGTTTGTAATAATTTGGCGTCTGGATTAGTTTTGGGGTCGCAGTCATATACGCCGTCTACATTGGTCGCTTTTATAATAGCCTGAGCATTAATTTCTGCTGCTCGCAATGCTGCCGCAGTGTCGGTGGTGAAATACGGGTTGCCGGTTCCACAGGCAAAGATGATAATACGACCTTTTTCAAGATGTCGTACTGCGCGTCGGCGAATATATGGCTCGGATACCTGCTGCATGGTGATAGCGGATAAAACCCGGGTCTGTACACCGGCTTTCTCCAGCGCATCCTGCAATGCGAGCCCGTTCAACGCGCTTGCCAGCATACCCATGTAGTCTGCCGTGGTGCGTTCAATACCGGCGGTCTTGGTGCCGGTGCGGGCGCGAAAAATATTGCCGCCACCCACCACAATACCTATCTCAACATTATGGTCATGAATCTCTTTCAACTGTTCGGCCATATCCGCTACAATATCCGGATCAATACCGAAACCGCGTTCACCAGCCAACGCTTCACCGGATAATTTTAACATAACACGCTTGTATTTAGGGGATGACATCATATATCCTTCTCTCAAATAATATGGGAATATTATACAGTTTTTGGCATATTTTGAAAAGTAAAAGATTGAAGGTACAGTTGATAGTGATTGATTGTAAATTTTATTACACAGAGATTCACAGAGAAGACACAGAGTTGCACGGAGAAAATATTGGAATAAGTCTTAATAAAGAACTGACGTAAATGCCTCCCTCACAAGAGAGGCATTTACCGTGACAACTACAAATGGTTGTTTTACTTCTCTATTTGCGTCCTATAAATATCCATTGCCGGCATCAGGTCTATGCTGAATGGGCGCAGGCAGACTTTGAATGTGGTGACTTCTGCTTTTAACTCGTACTGGGGTAATACGCCGGGTCCACAACTGTTGCTGCCGATTCCGCCGTGTTGGTAATCCAGGTTGAGGATGGTATTTGGACGTTTCTTCAGGTCGTAGGTATGTTGCGCGGCATCCAGGTCTTCGGTGGAATAGTGGTGTGCGCTGACATTCATGGTTGGCATACCCATCGCCATCAGACCAAACCCGCGGATATCGGTGATGGTTGCCCAACGGACATCCATCTTGTTGCCGTTTTCCTGTGGTCGCACGTAGTTTTCAAACTGTTCATCGACGGTTCCGCTGAACAGACCTATTCTGGCACTTTCGTGTTTGTCAGGATAGCTTTCGTGGGGTCCTCTGCCGTACCATGTCATTTTGTTGTATCCGTCCGGCATCCATAACTGCATGCCGATGCGGGCAAGGTGGGGCAATTCGCGCAGTGGTGAGGTGAGCATCTCGATTACTACATCGCCGCTACCGTATACAGTGTATTGATATTTGCAGTTGAATACCGGCATTTTCGCGGGTGCGCCGATGACTGTCTCGACTTCAAATTTAACGGCAGTATCGTTGACGCTTAATATTTCTGTATTCACAATTCGGTGTTGCAACTTGTTAAGTCCAACTTCGCGCCATTTGTTGGCGTGGTGAACGTCGTTGTCGGTATACGCGCGCCATCCGTTAAATTTTGGACCTTTCTCGATGAGTTGCGCGCCGTTGAATTCAAAGCCAGATATTACGCCAAGGGCCTTGTCGACAATCACGCTGAATCCGTCGCCGAATATCTTCAGTGTGCGGCATGAATCGATTACCTGCAACTTTTCCATACTTGCCAGGGTCAGTACCTTCGCTGGTTCGGCAATCGGCAATTCAAACTGCGCAAAGGCAACTTCGTAACCGGCGGCAGCCCACAGGGTGTTGTTTGCCTGTTTGAATTGTATGTTCACCCGGTACTGGGCACCGGCAATTATCTTTTTCGGTATGCAGTATGGTATGGTTAGTATTTCTGTCGTGCCGGGTGCGGTATTCAATGGCGCGATA
Organism: Armatimonadota bacterium; assembly: GCA_044344305.1. Lineage (GTDB taxonomy): Bacteria > Armatimonadota > Hebobacteria > CAIYQO01 > CAIYQO01 > JBAXQQ01. The sequence continues at coordinate 15,281 of JBIJDE010000014.1, read as the reverse complement.
TCACCCTGTGACTTGATTTTGTCATCACAATACAGTTCCCAATGGATGTTCAGGTCGTTTAGGGTGGTGAAATGGTTGCGATTTTCCACCTGGAATTTTCCTGCCAGCAAATCTATCGCGGTGACATCCAACGGTTCCAGCACTTTCTTCAATTCGATTAAACCGGTATGTGGCTGGCGGTCGGGGAATACCAAACCGTCAATGCAGAAATTTCCATCGTTCGGGTAATCTTTAAAGTCGCCGCCGTAGGCAAACCACATCTCGCCATCTTCGGTGTATTGGCGAATGCCGTGGTCTGTCCATTCCCATACACAGCCACCCACCAGGCGCGGGTATTTGCGAATGGCGTTCCAGTATTCACGCAGGTTTCCCGGTCCCTGACCCATGGCGTGGGAATATTCGCACATGAAATACGGACGGTCGTCATCTTCTTTCTGACCTTCTTCAATTATCACGTCAACAGTCGGGTACATGGTGCTGATAATATCGATAAATCCATCGGTGCCTTCGCGTCCCGGGTTGCCCCAACCGGTGGCACCTTCATAATGTACAGGTCGGGTCGGGTCGTTATCATGTATCCATTCTGCCATGGCGTTATGGTTTTCGCCATATCCTGATTCATTGCCCAGTGACCACATCACTACACACGGGTGGTTCTTGTCGCGCTCTACCATGCGGATTGCGCGGTCGACGAAAGCGGCCTTCCATTCGGGCAATTCTGCGGTGGGGTTCCAATTATTGCCTTTAGCCTGCCAGCGGTGCGATGGTTCAAAACCGTGACATTCCAGATCGGCTTCGTCGATGATATATAAACCGTAGATATCGCAAAGATCGAGGAAACGGGGGTCCGGTGTATAGTGCGATGTACGAACGCTGTTTACATTATGCAGTTTCATCAAGGTTATATCTTTAATCATCGCTTCCATTGATGTGGCATAACCGGTATCCGGGTGCGAGTCATGGCGGTTGACGCCTTTAAACTTGATAGCAACGCCGTTAACAAAGAACTGCTTGTCTTTCAATTCAACCTGGCGGAACCCGATGCGCTGGCTGACGACTTCGACAATTTCGCCGGTGGGGTTGGTGATGGTGATAACCAGTGTATATAAATTAGGGGTTTCCGCTGTCCACTTGGCGGGTTTTTCAATCATCGGGCCAAAGTTCAGTTCCTGTATTCCATCCGCACCTTCCAGCGTGGTTTCGGTATTCCATATTGAACAACCGCATTTGCTGAACAGTTCAATCTTCGCGGTTCCGTCGCTGGGGACATCGTTATTTTCTACTCTGACGCGCAACAGCAAAATAGCGTCGGTATATGTTTCGTCAAACTCGGTTACGGCGTAAATATCCTGTACCCGCAGTTTTGACTGGGCAATTAAAAATACATCGCGGAAAATACCGTTATAGCGCCACATATCCTGGTCTTCCAGATAGCTGGCGTCCGACCACATGAATACCTGGACGGTGACATTGTTCTCGCCGGGACGGGCAACGCTGGTGATGTTGAATTGCGCGGGGATATGGCTGCCTTTGCTGAACCCGACAAATTCTCCGTTCACCCAGACGTTAAACGCGCTGCAAACACCTTCGAAATGAAGGATTAAATCTTTGTTGTCCCATGTTGTCGGCACGTTAAAGGTGCGGCGGTAAATGCCAACCGGGTTTTCTGTCGGCACAAAAGGCGGGTCGCTGGGGTAGGGGAAGTTAACGTTAGTATAGTTTGGATTGCCATAACCGTTTAATTGCCAGACCGACGGCACCTGCATATCAGCCCATTCGCTATCATTACATTGGTCAGCGTAAAAATTCTCCGGCACCTCAAATGGCGCGGTAGAATAAGAGAACTTCCAGCAACCATTAAGCAGTCTAACATACGGACTTGCCCCATGTTCTCCGTTCAATGCGCCGTCAACATCCGCAAACGGAATCAGCGTAGTGGCGGGTGCCAGACGATTACGATGCAAAACCTCTGGGTTCTCCCAGTCCGGTTGTTTATCAAACTTACAATTCATAGTCCAAATCTCCCAAAAACGTTTCATTGAATTAATTAGCAATATGAAACGGGTATTACTTTTCAACAGTGAAGGTTCATTTCCTGCAAAAACAGAGATGTTTCGTTAATCAATTAATTAACATGGATGAGCAGGATAGTCAGGATGTGAAAAATTCTAACCTTGATATGATGTAGTGTTTTTTATTTTTCACATCGATTGATAGTAAGTTAGCAATCAAATTCGGATAAAAAGTAAGGGATAGATTACGATTCGGGTAAACAATGCTGGATATTGTATTGGACCGCAGGCATCTTGCCTGCCCCCCGGTAGAAATTCAGTGGCACTTACTAAAAAGACGACCAGTTCATAACTTTAATTTTGACCCCATCCGAGGTCAAACTACAGTTACAAAATGTGTATAAGGTAAGGCTTGCGCCAGGGGTTACTGATGAAGGCATAAATGAAAGTTTAACAGTCAAAAAAAGAAAAATCATTTTAATATTACAAAATCATTCCAATCTGTGGTTCAGAAAGAGAAAAATAAATTGCAAATGGCAAATTTAAATTTAAAAGTTCTACTTTCTTTTTAAACGTGCCACTTGATTACACCCGGGGGGCAGGCAAGATGCCTGCGGTCCCAGTATATATACATTTTTATTCAATACTGATTCTATCGTTCTTAAATAATAATTTTTAAAATATGAAAAATAACTATTGCTAAACAGTAGTAACAACATTATAATAACTAAATTAAGGTCAGTTAAAGGAGTAAAATCTCATGCGTTTGTATATGCATCCAATTTTAACAACAGTAGCAATTACATTAATTACTTGCGCTGGTTTTGTTTCGTCGGTTATTAATTCATTTGCTCCGCCTATTGAGCGAGCATCTGACGCTATGGATATTGGCAATTTCGAGAAGGCGGGGAAAGATTTATCACAGATAATCAGCAATGAACCGGATAATTACATTGCTTTTATGATGCGCGCGGAATGTTACAGAAATGAAGAAACATTCAACGCGGCATTGGAAGATGTAACTGCCGCGGAGAAAATCGTCAGAAGCTCGCAGAAAAGTTTAGCTGAAAAGGAAGAAATATATCAGAAAATTACTACTTCAAGAGCTGTAATCTTCATAAGTATGAAAAAATATGCTGACGCAATAAAGATAACAAAAGCACGATTAGCTGTTGTAAAAGACCCGGAAATGCGAAATGAGTTAAACAACAACATTGCCTGGCATCTTTCTACTCTACCTGGATCAACAAAAGAAAATGGTAAGGAAGCTTATGCGCGCGCCGGTAATATACAAGCGGCGATAAAATGGCAGCGCGCAGTAATAAAACTTGTAGCAGAAGATGACGAATACGGTATGGGACTGGATGACTGTAAAGAACGGTTGAAACTATATATCAATGGCAAAGCGTATACGGAAGAAGTGGGAAAATGAATATTACATCGATTAACAGGTAATTAGTAATCAAATAAGTGTATAAAAGTCATGATTTTAAACACCTCTTCTTTAAAGAGGAAAAGTGCATGGAACACCAAATAAGTTATTAAAATTCTGTCACCGTGTGGAAAGGGACGCAAGTCCGGCTCTATTTACAGTAAAGATATCACTTAGGTAATTCCAATCTCCCGGTTGACAAGTAGTAATAATGATAAATTGTTGAAAATCCGCCGGACTTGCGTCCCTTTCCACACAGTGACTAAATTTTTTACATTTCTGATGATAATAAGTTTTAAAACAGAACACTAAACACTGAAAACTAAACACTGTTATTCAATGTAAAACAATAAATAAAACCTGCTATCAATTTTTGTGTCAAAAGTAATACCTGGGAGATGAAGATGAGATACAGCACCCTATTACTTTTTGTCATTTTTACTATAAGTGCATTTACCGCGCCGATATTCACCGTCGTTGAGGCGATGAAAGGCGCGGTTCTTTTCACTGAAAACGATATTATTGGTTATGACCCCGCCAAGTTGATGTTCGAATTAACCCTCGATAAATCCGCTGAAATAATAGATATGCCAACCTATGGCGGTCGGCATTCGTTCGCCATGAAGGATGAAAAAGGCGTTATTTGCCGTGGATATTTCTACACTATGGCGTCGTCGATTCCGTTTGCCGGTCCGACTATTATGCTCGATCAGACTAATGGCAATGTCGTTGCGCCATATTTTGCATTGCGCAATGCGTATCCTGATTTTTCAACCGCTTATGCAGATAAAATATCGACAGATCGTATTGCTGAAGCTATGAAAAAGGCGAATAAAATTATCGATATCAACAATAAATCCCTGCCGATAAAACAAAAATGGAGCGGAGCGGTAAAAGTAACAGAGCAGGATGGCCTGTCAGTATCAGTACTCTCATTCCCGGAAAGTTTTCTTGTAAATTCTCCAACCATATTGCACACTCTGGTAAATTGTGAAAACACAAATGCCGTTGGGGAAGTCAGTGTTACCGCAAAGATAGAGTCTGACAACGATGGTACTATTAGCGAGACTACGGTGTCCAGTGTTAAATTACCTATTAACAAAAACAAATTTGTAATATCGAAAATAAACCTGTTACCGCCACCGCCAAAACCACCGGTATATTCACCTGCCACACCATTAGATGAAACCCAAACAATATCATACCCAAAACAGGCGTCAGAAGAAGAGACAAAGGGTGTCTGTACGGTAACGGTAGATATTCGCGAAACCGGCACAGTAAACGGCGTCTCGGTCGTGCAATCATCGGGTAATGACATACTTGATACCTCGACACTGCGTGGATTTACCTACTGGAAGTTTACACCCGCTAAAACCGGCGAAACGGCAGAAAAATGCCAGCTAACCTACCAAATTGAATATAACGGAACAAAGGTAATTGTGAAAAACATTACCTTGCCGCCAATGGCCGCGCCTATCCCGGTAGTACCCGCCAACACACTATACGCCGTCCCCGGTGAAGCAACCCTGACGCTGTATGTGAATTACACCGACGCCACCGGCCAAACATTCACCCACCGCATACCGGCGATACCTGTTGTTGTGGAGTGATATATAAAAACTCTGCGTCACTCTGCGCTAAACTCTGCGTTACTCTGCGGTAAAATGAATATATTCATAATTCGCAACCCATCAACTTAACCGCAGAGTTGCGCAGAGGATTTCGAGGAGTTTCACAGAGGATATAATTTGAGAATTCTAAATACTGCCTACTCTTTCTTAAGAGTATCAACTACAACCGGTTCATAATAGGTGATTTTTCGATTTTGCTTTAATACAGGATTACGAATCTCTATACCGCTATCAATTTTAATATCATAATTCATACGTTCTGTCCAATTATGATAATCGTCATATTTATATTCATCCCATTCTAAAATCATTGGTTTTTTATTTGTTTCAAGAAGTAAACTCATGCGAATAATGTCACCGGTATCATCATATTTTATAAATGTTTTATTTAATATTTTTCCGTTTGAATCCGAATACTTATACCATTTAACAAGTCTATTGTTTTTATCAAACCACTGGCGATGCTCTATATTTTTATTATTATTGTAATTTATATCTACATAAAATCCCCCATCTGGATTATAATAATAGTTATTCGTTAACTTTTTAAGATATGCACTTTTATTATCAGTATTATACGTGATATTAGTTAACCGTCCTTTATTATCAAATCTAACAGGTGCATTTACATTATTTAAATTTTCCTTAGCTTGTTTAGTTAAATCACCCGGTTCTGAAAAAGACGCGCTGATATTAGTTAAAATGCCTTTATCATCATATTCATGTTTTAAATATGATGTCAATTGATAGTTAACGATGTCATTCTCAAATAACTTAGTTGTTAACGTCGACGATGTTAATCTATTTTGATCATTATAATTATTTATTATAGAATTTGAGAATTTATCAGTTGATTTGTCATCACCAAAACAAAGAATTTTCTCAGTAAAGTAGCCATGCGTATCAAATTGTAGTGTTTGTACTGGAAGTCGAAATTTATTTTTTTCACCAAAGAACGAATCCTCTAATTGTATATTCTTGACGGGTCCGTTAAGTTGATATTTATATAGACTTGTAGTTTCTGAAGGTGAAACCACTAAATAAGGGGTTTGAAAATTCCTTATTTCATTAACCATCGAACCGTTTGGTGAAACTATATTAAATGATTCAATGATAATCGTAAGTAAGAAAGATAATATTGAGTGCATCTGTTTATTCTCCTATTAAACCTGTATGTTTGTGGTAATTAATATTACTCAATTATCCGTTTATAGTCAATGTAAAAGTTTAGGTTGCATATAATTTTTAACAATGTACCTATTTATATGCGACCCACTCTGGGGTCGAAATATCTGAAACTACTTTTTTTATAAATATGCGACCCCGCTGGGGTCGAAGTTGAATTGATAAAGTTTATCTTGCCTATCCTGCTCATCCATGTTAATTGATTAATTCATATCTTCTGTTATCTTACATTACCCTTTAAAAATCCCGCGTAAATGCTCTACAGTCAACTCCTCTTGTGGATTAAAATCTTCTGAATCCATATATTTGAAGATAGATTTCAGGAGTTGGTTGGCGGCGTTGTCGTAACAGAAAAACAGGTTGCAGGCACAGACCAGCAGTTTCCCTTTTCCTACTTTCGCCTCGAAAATCAGGCCTAATTTGTGGTTTCTGTCGACATTATCGATGATTTGGGCTATCGGGCGGTAATCCGTGGGGGTGGAGTCAAGGATTATCGGTCGTGATGATGTGTGGACGCCGAACCATTGCCAATCGCTGTGGAAATCGGTGGGGAAATCTGCGAATATCGGGTGAGTCGGGTCGCAAAGCATCCCCAACGTGCCGGGTGCTTCCGGCAACTCTTTGTAGTCGGTAATATTTTTAAACATTCGCCAGCACCAGAAATCGCTGGCGAAGGAACCGCCAATCACCTTTGCCTTCCCCTTGTCCGGCATCAGTAATACATTGCCGCCTGCCACCAGTTTCTCAATTTCCGCGTCGCCTAACTTGCTGCATTGTATGATATCCGGCGATTTCTTTCGCGTTTCAAACGGGTAAAACCAAACATTGTAACTGTTTCGGTAAGGTGTGCCATCTATCGAGAAAACAACTTTAACTTTTGCTGGTTTATCGATTTTAACTGGCGAGTTTATTTCTCCCGCATCATATAATCCATTACTGGCAATCGTTAGCGAAATCTCTTCACCGGCGATATTCTCATCGTCAAGGAATATTTCCCATCGCGCCACAGCATTGCTTAAATCCGCATTGCCAAAATGCGCGACTTGCAATTTTGCGTTGAATATCTCGCCATCCAGCCAGCAATATTTTTCCATGCGCACCAGCGGAACTGTTTCGCAGCAGAATTGACGCCATGCCTCGGGTGATATAATGCCTTTTGACTGCATGAAGGCGTCCAATACCCCTACCAGTGCGGTTCCTTGACCAGGGAAATCCTGCAAGTCCAGCAGTTGAAAACCGGCAAAACCATCTGTACGAAGCGCCATTTCGATTTCTTCACGATAGCACAACGCCGCCAATGCCCCACTGGCGCGGAAGAAATCGTCGCTAAGGTCACCCATTCCGGCAGCAATCAGACGTTTGTGAAATATCTCGAAATTATATGCACGGGAAATGCCGGTATATTTGTCGATTTCGTTATAATTCGGATAAACCTGGTACTGGCCCGTTTCATGTCCGATAACCGGAACCGGGACGCCAACTATCGCCGCGCTGAAGTCATTATCTGTGGTGGGTGGTCCGGTTTGTACGCTCCCCAACGGCAGATCTGCGTGAGAGAACGACCCGCGGGTACTCTCTTTTTCAGTCCGCATGGTTGTCCAGTAATCATCGCCAGCGGGAAAAGTCGGTGCAGGGTAATAGGTGTTGCTGCCCTGGGCAAAAAGCAGTTGCGGATGAACAGTGCGAAAATGTGCGATAATTTCCTGCATCAACTCGCGACCTTCGCAGAACTCATTTCCCAGTGCGAACATTACAAACGACGGGTGATTGCCAAACTCGGTAAGTATCCTTTCGCCCTCTGCCAGCAGGTACGCCATGTGCAACCCGGCATCTGGCCCGGCAGAACGCGGATGGCGGAAAGGCATCCAGTTGGGAAGTTCCGGCTGTAGATAAATACCCACCCTGTCAGCCGCTTCAAAGGCCGCCGCGGGAGGACACCATGAATGGAACCGGTAATGGTTGATGCCGTAATCCTTTGCAATGCTCATCACCCGCGTCCAATCGTCAACATCCATCGGCGCGTAACCGGTCAGCGGAAAAACGCAGGCGTCGTGCTTGCCGCGTAAAAATGTTGTCTTGCCATTTACCGCAAATTGTGTGCCATTGGCAACAAAATCAACCAGTCCGAATGTACTGCTTGCGGAATCAGAATATTCACCGTTAGCACTTGACGCCGACATTTCAACATTCAATGTATAAACAGTCGAGTTAAACTCGTCCCACAATACCGCATCATCACCCAACGGATATTCGTGTTCGATTTTGCATACGTCAGATAGAGCAAATTCGACATTCACCGGCAAAGTCGCGTCAGTAGATATTTTCAGCATTCCCTGTGCCGGAATCCCCAATGCGACGGTCTTTATTTCAACGACAACTTTAACATTTTTGTGTGCGGCATCGGGGAAAAGGCGCAGTTGCGATATCCACACCGGGTCGGTTATTTGCAGGCTTATCTCACCCAATATGCCGTTCCAATTCGTCTGGGTATCCTCAGAAACCTGGTGGGAATTGCCCAATGGCGGCATTTTTCCGTTATCAATGCAAACCGTCAGCGTATGACTGCCAACAGAGATGTCAGACGGAAACAAGTATTCATGACGGCAACTTAGCGAATTGCGTTCACCGAGTGCTGTATCATCAATCCATACCCGGCTGTTTTTTGTGCGTTCCATGGTAAATGATATTCGCTTGCCTGCCCATTCCGGCAAGATATCTATCTGTCGGCGGTACCATGCCGGGCCGGTATATTTATACAACCGGGTTAGATGATTAGCCAATCTTTCGTCATTCACCTCACCCTTCTGATTCTCATCCATAGTGCCAGGCAGCAGAATTTCATCATCAAAAGATTTGTCTATAGAAAATTGCCATTTGCCGGTTAGTGATATTTTTTGCATTTATGCTCCAGAATTATATTCAGAAAAGTAATTAACATGGATGGGCAGGATAAAATTTAATCCTGTTAATCCTGTCAATAAAAAATTATTTACTTTATCGTCTTTATCAATGCACGATCTTCGCCGGTGTCTACCAGGGTTACACCGTTGGCGCGAATGCGCAGGTATACTTCTTTGTTTTTTATTCCATTGGTGTAGGTAAGCGCGGTATCAATATATTTATAATATTCCAGCGGAATAGCCTTCAGGTTTTGCAATAGCTTTTCTTTCTCGCTAACTGGAGTTTTTTCTGTTGCGCCTGCTATCTCCAGCGAATTTACCGGTTGAGCCATTTGCAAGGTTAACCCATAATCTTTTTTTGTCGTAATTATATCACCGCTTGTTAATACAATATCTGCAAATTCAGTTTTCTTTTTTACTTTTGCAGAAATCAGAGCAATTACATTCATTTCGACTATCTTCTTTTCTGCTATCTTCAATCGTATTGCAACGATTTTTGAGGGGAATTTTATATGTTTTTTTAATCCTGATGTTACAAGATTATATATTTCTTCACCGTTTGCACCACCTTTAATGGTGATTTTTATTTCATGTCTAATATTTGTTGATGGTGGTTCATTTACACGTTGAATATAGGTAATACTGCCGAAAATCAAAATCAATGCCAATGAGACACCAAAAGTCTGCAATTTTTCTGACTTCGATAATTGCCAGAATTTTAAATTCGCCAGCAATGCTCCGCCACAGATAAATGGTAACCCTGGCAAGTATTCAATTCTTGGCAGTGAAAAACCGCCTACATCCTGACCGGATAACGCGAAAATTACTGACGAAATCATAAAACCTATAACAATACCCCACATGGTACGGCGGGTAGAGAAACCAAGCCGGTGAGCGCAAGTGAGGAAAAATGCCAGAAACACGAAGTCACCAAGTCCGATTTGCGATGGAGGTGCTATTTGTGTAAATATTTGTGCTATGCCGGCAGGTATCTGCTGAACAATATTTTCCGGCATTGTTGGTGTAGCGGTAGGGGCAGACCCAAAACCGCTATATACCGCGACTCCGGTGGATGATTCGCTCATTGCCTTCATCGGGCCCCAGAATACTCCCCAAATATCAACCAATGATGCTACCAATCCAACCGGAATAAGCATCGCCGGTTCTTTTATCATGGCTGCGATTAATTGACCCAGAAATACACCGGTCAATATTAATAAAAATGGCAATGCCGCTTCCGCAATTAATGGCATCGGCAATACAGCACGACCGGTAAGTGCAAATAATTCATCCAGAGGACGACCATGAAATAGCGCATTCAATACTCGACGCGATAATGGATTTGCAAATAAATAGGTTATCAGAGTAACGAAAAACAATAATGTTGTCACTCGTATGGTGAAGGTCAGCCTGCTGATACCCCGGATGGTATATCCCAATACAATTAAATAAGCCGCCGCGCCTATTGGCGCAATTAGTATCCAGAAAATTATCGGGAAACCTGCCGCCAGCTCAGTATTTCGGTTGAATAGAGTAACAAAAAAGTAGTAAAGAATATATAAAACAGCGCCACCCAACGCAATTTTCCAGTTGCGCCGATTATTTTCATCATTCTTTACCGGCACAACTTCAGGAGTTTCCGGCACTTCAGACGGTTCAGGAGATTCTATATCAACAATATCATCAGTCATATAATCTTTCCTTTTTATGGTCGTGAAACAATTATAGTAAGGTGAAGGAAATATAACAAGATGAAGTTTTTGGGGTTACACAGAGATTCACGGAGGAGACACGGAGATGCACGGAGGAAAGGGAGATTAATTAAAAATTAAAAATGTAAAATTGAAAATTGATGTTGAAACTCCTGATATATAATTTTCAGGTTGATAACTTTTATCTTAAATAAATAGTAATGGGATAAAATTACAGTCACATTTCCAAACGGTGGCTACATCTTTTAATGATGATAATTATTTGAAAAGTCCTGTTTTTGTCCAGATAATTTTTAATTTTAAATTTTCAATTTTTAATTCACTCCCTCTGTGTGTCTCCGTGTCTCCTCTGTGAATCTCTGTGTAACCTATTCGTTCATTAATGACAAACATTTAAATCTTCTGTAAAATGTTACAAGTAATCCACTATTTACCCTTAATATCAGGAGATAATGCAATGAATAATCCGGTTATCCTGCCATTTCGAAATGTTGATTTGAATATTGATGATAGAGCCAGTGATTTGCTGGGCAGACTGACTATTGAAGAAAAGTTGTCTATGTTGAATCATGAATGGGACGGGATAGACAGGCTTGGCATACCATCATACAACTGGTCAAACGAGTGTCTTCATGGTGTTGCCCGGGCAGGTACGGCAACGGTATTTCCGCAGGCTATTGGTATGGCGGCCAGTTGGAATGTTGAATTAATGCATCAGGTCGCCGACGCAATATCTGACGAAGCACGTGCCAAACATCACGAATCAGTACGAATGGGTGACCGCAGTACATATAAAGGGTTAACATTCTTCTCTCCGAATATTAACCTGTTTCGCGACCCGCGTTGGGGACGTGGACATGAAACATATGGCGAAGATCCGTATCTGACCGGTCGCATGGCAGTGGCATTCATCACTGGTTTACAGGGAAATAACCCGAAATACCTGAAGATAGCTGCCACCGCAAAGCATTATGCCGTTCACAGTGGACCGGAAAGCCAGCGGATGACATTTGATGTCGCGCCTTCAAAAAGAGATTTGTATGAAACATACCTGCCAGCTTTTCATGCTGCTGTGGTGGAAGGAAAAGTTGAATCAGTAATGAGCGCGTATAACCGTCTGTATGGCAAACCATGTTGTGCCAGTAAGTTACTGTTGCAGGATATTTTGCGGGATGAATGGGGGTTTGATGGTTATGTGGTGTCCGATGGCGGAGCCTATGATTATTGTCATGATACCCATATGGTTAGCCGCGGTCCGGCAGAAACAACCGCAATGTCATGTAAGAACGGATGTGATATTGAACTTGGCAATGTTGTAGATACCGGTGCTAAACTGGCACTTGAACAGGGATTAATCACTGCAGTTGATATCGATACCGTATTGATGCGGACAATAAAAGCACTGATGAAACTGGGATTTTATGACCCGAACGAGATTGTTCCATACGCGGCGATTCCTTACGATGTTGTCGGGTGCAAAAAGCACATGGATTTATCGCTGGAGATGGCAAGGCAATCGATGGTATTGGTTAAGAATAACGGTATATTGCCGTTATCTAACGAGACAAAGAATATCGCTGTGATGGGACCAAACGCGGATTCGCGCAGTGTGCTGATTGGCAATTATAACGGCATTCCTTCAAAACAAATAACCGCATTAACAGGAATTCAACAAACAGCGGGTGATGCCCGGGTGTGGTTCACCCAGGGGTGCGACCTTACCGATAAGCCAATTTTCTTTGCGTTTGGGGCGAAAGACCGCAATCTTTCCGAGGCAGTGGCGGCGGCTAAACGCAGCGATGTGGCAATCCTGTGTATGGGATTGGACCCAACGATGGAAGGTGAGAATGGCGATCCCGAGGCGGGGGTAACCGATCTTGGCGGCGACCGAAAAGGTTTGGAACTGCCAATATGTCAACAGGAACTGATTAAAACAATTCATGATACCGGAACCCCGGTGGTGCTGGTGTTATTTGGCGGCAGTCCGGTAGCGGCACCGTGGGCATTCGAAAATGTTGCCGCAGTGGTGCAGGCGTTTTACCCGGGCGAATTAGGCGGGCAGGCAATTGCCGACGTTTTATTTGGAAAGGTAAATCCTGCCGGACGCATGCCGATAACCATGCTGAAATCATCAGAACAGTTATTGCCAATGGCTGATTACAACATGGCGGGACACACGTATCGGTTTTTGACCGATACTCCGTCATATTATTTCGGTCACGGTCTGAGTTACACTACCTTTAAATACAGTAATTTAATTGTCGGTCACGAACTGTTATCGCAAGCGCAAACACAAATAATTGAAGTTGATGTAACTAATATTGGTAAACTCGATGGCGATGAAGTGGTACAACTTTATGTGAAAGATGTCGCTTCCAGCGTGCCTGTGCCGATAATTCATCTTGAAGGTTTTCAGAAAATACACCTGAAAAGTGGAGAAACAAAGAGATTGGAGTTCATACTTCATCCAGAGCAGTTATTCGTTTATAATGATGAAGGTCAACCGTTCTTTGAATCCGGCGAATATCAGATTTGGGTCGGTGGTGGACACCCGAACGACCCGGATGCCGTCGTATTAAAAGGTATGTTTAGTCTGGATACTTTTACAGTATAAACCTCAATCCCAACTAAATATGGTATTATCAGTCATCTCTATTGGGAATTAGAACTGGTAACGAGGATAAAGGAGCAAACAATGAACTTTAAAATGTTATTAATCGGGAGCGTTATGTTAATTATGACGTCTTTAAATGTATTGGCAGGTGTTGAGGTTAATCCGCTATTTTGTGACCAGATGGTTTTGCAACGCGAAGTCAGGGTTCCGGTGTGGGGCAAGAGTATTCCGGGTGAGAAAATAACAGTTAAAATCAACAAGAAGCAAGTATCAACTATCACCGATAATAATGGCAAATGGCAGGTTGATTTACCAAAAATGAAAGCTGGCGGACCGTTTGATCTGAATATCTCCGGTGCAACTGCCATCACACTTAAAGATGTCTACATTGGCGAGGTTTGGCTGGCATCCGGTCAGTCAAATATGGAATACCCGGTAGGTCATGCAATTAATGGAAAACAAGAACTTGCAGACGCGAATTATCCCCAGGTGCGTTTTTTTACAGTCGGTACTGTAGTTGCTGGTGAGCCGAAAGAAACAGTTACGGGGAAATGGGAAATCTGTAATCCGAAAAATGCAGAACATTTCAGTGCCACTGCCTATTTCTTTGCACGGGAATTGTACAAACGTCTGAAAATACCTATTGGAATCATACATAGTTCGGTAAGCGGTACTTTGGCGGAGGCTTGGGTACGGCCTGAAGCTATGCGTGACGAGAAAGATTTTTCACCGATATTTTCCCGCTATGAAGATTCTGTCGTAGCATATAACAAAGCATTGGAAATAAAGCCAAAGTCAGGAATGCCGGCTGACCCAAGTCAGCAAACAACCCGTCCTGGTGGTCTTTACAATGGAAAAATTGCGCCGTTAGTACCATTTGCCATTCGCGGTGCTATCTGGTGGCAGGGAGAATATAATAGTGAACGATGTGAGCAATACAAAAAGCTTTTTCCATTGCTCATAAATGATTGGCGAAAACAGTGGGGATATGATTTCCCGTTTTACTTTGTTCAGTTGCAGAATTTGGATATCCAACCGCAGCCAAATGCGGCACATTATGACGAAATGCGCGATGCCCAGTTATTCACAATGCGAACAGTTAAAAATACCGGCATGGCGGTTATGTGCGATGCCGGCGATAAAAACGATATTCATCCACCCAACAAACAGGAAGCAGGCCGTCGATTGGCACTAATTGCTCGTGAGCAGGTATACGGAGAAAATGTGTCATACAGTGGACCGGTATATCAAAAGATGAGTGTCTGTTGTGATGGTAAAATCCGTCTGCATTTCACCAACACCGATGGTGGTATGGCATCAAAAAGTGGTGAAATTCTGGGCAGTTTTACAATTGCCGGAGCTAATAAAAAGTTTCTGCCAGCCATGGCAAAAATCGACGGTGATACAGTGGTAGTATGGAATACCGATGTGAAAAAGCCAGTCGCTGTCCGTTACGCATGGTCAGACAATCCAACCTGTTCACTGTACAACGGTGCAGGTCTACCAGCATCACCATTCCGTACAGATAGCTGGTTTTTGAAGACAACGGGGAAGAATTGATTATTAATTACGAATTATTAATTACGAATTACGCTGGCTCTTGCAAAACCAACTAATTATATAATCAACCAAACCACCCCCTGCCCCCTCCTTGGCAAGGAGGGGAGTTATGGTAGTTACTTAATAATATAATGGCTGGTTTAATAATCAAAGCCTTCATTTTAAACTCCCCTCCTTGCCAAGGAGGGGTGGCCGAAGGTCGGGGTGGTTTTCGCCTACCACAAATCTGAAACTT
>JBIJDE010000183.1:0-8674 GCA_044344305.1 Armatimonadota bacterium | reverse complement strand
CGCATTAGCCGTTACCGGCTCTCTCTTATAAAACTTGTTCTTTACCATTGTCATAGTTTACCTCATTTTTCTGTCCAAGAAAAACCGGGGGCGGGGCATGGGTTGATTTCGTGACCTGTTGATTTCGTAACTTGATGACTTCGAGACCTGATGACTTAGTGACGCCGGGGTGCCGTGGGTCGGGCGTCACCGGACCATGAAGTCCCGGCGTCAAACCGAGCAATTCCGCAAACGCCGGTTCCACATCGCGGTCCTTCTCCAGTTGCGCAACGACGGTTTGAGGATCCAGTTGGCGCGGGGTCTTGCCAGCCCGCAAACTCAGCGCGGCGGCTGTGCCAGCGGCCTGACCCGTGCTCATGCAGGTCTGCTGGATGCGGAGTGACCCCTGGGCTAGGCGTCCTGCCGAGAGGCAGCGCCCGGCGACGAGAAGGTTGTCCACTCCGGCCGCGACGAGGCAGCCGTAAGGGATATCGAACCAATCCCCGCCTGCGAGGCGCCGGCAGAAGGTCGCGTAAGCGTCACTCTGGCTGTGGTACCAACGTTCCGGGAGGGGGGTGGCTTCATCGGCGGGATGGATGTCAATCTCCCAGGTGGAGCGGGCGATACCGTTCTCGGACTTGCGCAGCGTCCAGGCATCCTCATCGCTTACCCGGTCGATTCCCTGAACGATACGTGAGGTCCGTACGCCCAGCTCTGATGCGGTATCGATGAGATACTGCCCCTCCGGCAGGCTCTCGGTATTCGCCCAGATCTCCCGGTGCATATCGCGCAGAGCAGCAGAGACCGCGAAGGGGTCAAGGGGGTCGATGGCCATGCGGTCGATCCGTGCGAGCTGTTCCGGACGCCAGGCCACTGTGCCTCCCCCGCCGGGAGTGGAACCTCCCGCGCTTCCGGGGACGGGAAGGCCACCGACCCGGCGATTGAGGGAGACGGCCTGGGGCCAGAGTTTGTCGGTGCCCCCCCGGTCCCACTTCACCCCAGCCTCGTGGCAGACCGCCGCGTCGCCGGTAGCATCGATGATGCGTTTTCCCTTAAGAATACCCAGTCCCGCCCGAGTGTGGACCACGACTCCGGTGATGACCCCGTCCTCAACGCAGGCGCCACAGAGGTGGACGAGGAAGAGAACTTCGGCACCGGCTTCCTCGATGAGTTCCTCCCAGACGCGCTTCACCCCTTCTGAATCAACCGAGGTTCGGAACCAGGCACAGTCGGGATAGAAATGCGAAGGTTTACGAATCAACGGCGCCATGGCTCGACAGGCAAGCAACCGTGCTGCCCACTCATGCCAGATGCCCTGAAAATCGACTCCATTGGTACTGAGCACTACCGAGACGAGTTGGGCCACGGTCGCGCCACCAAGGTACCCATACTTCTCGACCAGCAGCGTTCTGGCACCATGTCGCGCCGCAGCAATTGCGGCGGAACACCCCGCCGGCCCGCCGCCGCAGACAACGACGTCGTACTCCGCAATTACTGGAATATCTTTTTCCGGTTGCCTGTATTTATGTTCATTCATGCTATATCTACCACACTAATAATTGCACCATTTTCATGCAAGGTATTTCGTAAAGTTTCAAAATCTATATCTGCAAACGATTTATATTCTGATACTACTTGTATTGCCGCAACGCCGGCCGCTTCACCCATTGCCATTACAGGTGCCATAACACGTAAAGGCCCTAAAACGTCACGTTCTACTGATACCGCGCGTCCCGGGCAAATCAGATTTTGAATAGGTGTTGGCAGCATAATTTTATAAGGTATGGGAGTATATGGCGCCTTTTTAATTCCATGCATTGGCTGGTGGCTTGGTCGTTTAGGGTCGGGCAAATCCCAGCCATAACAACTATACCCGATGGTATCATCAAAATCATTTCCGTTTAACAGGTCGTCAACTGATAACATATAATCGCCGGCTATTCTGCGTGTTTCACGTATGCCTATTAATGGCGCGACAGCTTTTAATCTGACATTTTCGAAACCCGGGAATCTTTTTCTCATGATATTAAGTAATTTTTGTGTTTCCTCGCGTCCGCGTTGAAATCCCCTGGTTAATGATGCCTGGTCAATTCCATTTACATCACATAATCTTGATGTATTAATCATCATTACACCTTTTTCCTGCATTTGCACACAGATGAAGATTTCGTATGGGAATGTCCATTCACCCTTTTCCCGCAGTTCATTTATCAGTTGTATAAAACGAGGCTGGTCATTTGTGTAAATATATTCTGATACCGCGTCCTGGTCGACATTATCAACATGAAACATTAATGTCGCCGGCGTCATAAGATTGTCATCATCACGTCCTATTTTAACATTGCATCCACTACGCGCCGCCATATCGGCGTCTCCGGTGGCATCTATTACCGCTTTTACTGAAATAGCCTGCAAACCATTTTTATTCGAAATAATTACATGGCTAATTCTTTCATTATCTACGATGGTTTCAACGGCTTGTGTGTTAAAAAGTATATCAACGCCTTCGATATTCATTTTGCTGTCAAGAAACGCCGCCATAGCAAATGGGTCAAACGGCACGCCATGAACAAGACCGTTATACCATCCGTGCGGTTGATATTTTTTATCATTATCAATTACTGGCAGCAAGGCAAAGCCTTCATTTGCCGCTTCGGTTGATAACTCCCGGAATATTCCACCTACTACCCATTTGCCATCTGCGGTGCGTCCGCCAAGCCAGTGGCTAACCAAACCACTTGTGCCCATACCGCCAAGTTGCCCCTGGCTTTCCACCAGTAGCACCGTGAGCCCAGCACGCCGGGCCGATAACGCCGCCGCGCAACCTGCCGGGCCGCCGCCACAAACGACGACGTCATACTCACCTGCAAATGGAAGTTCACAAGAATATTTTACATTGATTTCTTCATTTAATTTCATGATATTTAACTTTTAATCCAATCTAAATCAAAACGGGCAAGTCGCAGATACTTAGTATCGCATAAATGTTCTACCATATCACATTCATAAAAACAGAGAATTGTGCCGTCATTAAGAACAGCAAGGTCGCTATACCCGGAAGGTCCGGGTTCTAAAACTTTTGAAACAGGCCATGTTTCACCATCATCATTGCTGCATTTTATTGTTATGCGTTTTCTGTCCATTGCCCATGTTGCCATAGTTTGTTCAAGATTATCCGGGTTGGCAAAGATAATATTTCCAGCATTTGATTCATTTGAAAAGTCATGCCTGATAATACTTGCCATACACACTGGTTCCAGTAATGCATCATCAAAACCGGGTATTTCCCAATTGTTAACACCATCGGAACTAATGGCAATAAGTCTGCGATGGTTGCTTGACTCATGACGAATATTAAACATTACGCTGCCGTCGCTTAATTCTACAGCAATGGTCTCGCTGGGATTAATCAGGGTTATGTCACCAATTTTATCACCATTTTTACAGATAATATCACCACATTCCCATCTGTTTCCGTTGTCATCACTATAAATCAAGGTTACTGAAGATGGTCGGTGTCCACGATGCCCACTACCCATTTCTGAACCGCTGCCATCTGATAGCCAAACAGGTATGATCATGCGTCCGTTTCGCAATTGAAGACCATGACCGAGACCAGTAGCGCATACTTGCCAGGGATAATTGACGCGGAATTTTTCGAAAACTGAAGTTATTTCAACTGGTTCGCTAAAAGTAGCACCGTCATCATCGCTATACATGGAAAATACCCGGGCGTAATCATGGCAGAATACAACTTGCACACGTCCGGTCTTAACATCAGGAACCATTACGAAGTTATTTACCGGACCATCACCATAATTAACATGATCAACTATTTTTATAGATGGTAAAAAAGTTTTTCCGCCATCTATACTGCGTCGCATCAGAATGTCAATATTATCATAATCGCCGCCGACGCCTTGGCGCGCCTCGGTAGTAACAAGTATCACATCATTTTTTGTAACTACAATACAGGGAATACGACAAATATGATAACCGTCTTTTCTTGCCTCAAATAAATCGATTTTTTCGCAAATCATCTTACCATTCTCCCTTTTTGCCGAAGTTTTCTTTTGCAGCTTTGTTAAACTCAGCGCCAGCAGCATTAATTCTATTCAATATTTCTTCAACAGTGCAACCCGCAGCACCGCGTGCTGCCGGAATTACCGTATTACATTCGTTGTTGTCCATAAATTTAGCCGCTTCTAACAGTCGTGATTCATCTTCTTGAGGAATAACCAGAAAACCATGTTTATCTGCATGAATAAGTTGTCCAGGTTTCACTACTCTGCCAAAAACTTCCACTTCACAGTTCCAATGTACCGGACATGAATATGAATGACCTACGCATAATCTGCGCGCAATCGCTTTAAAACCGGCGTTATTCATCTCGTCGAGATCACGAATTGCGCCATCAGTAATAGTGCCGACACAACCCAAGGCGCGATGAATATTACTGTTTACTTCTCCCCAGAAAGCGCCAATTACATTTGGCTTGTCCAAATCCTGCACCACTACAATTTTTGGACCCGGTATGCTGGCAATATATGCGCGGTATTCGCTCCAGGCATTAGGATTGTCATGCGGATGTTTCGGATTACTCGGTTCAAATTGTACCGTCACCGCGTAGCCTACCATCGGTCCCATTTGTGGCATGAAGTCGCGACACTCTTCGATATTAAAACCTTCTTTAGAAATATCGTAACTGGTTATCTGTTCCCAACCATTATAGATGGTTGGGGTATTCCAGCGTTTTAGCTGGAGAAGTTCTGCATGTGATAACATTATTAATTTCCTCCCGAATAATTATAGGCCGTATCGTATAAAGCTATGATGTTCTCAGTCGGTACATCCGTCTGTAATACATGGCTTGGTGCTAAAATAAAACCACCATCAGCGCCAAGTATGTCTATCATTTCCCGTACCGTATGGGTAACATCTGCCGCTGAACCTTGCGTCAGGACGTATTGCGTATCAATTGCGCCATGCAGGCATATACGTGAGCCGAATCTATTTTTCAATATGGCGGGATCCATTCCTTTCGCGGCAACCTGAATAGGATCCAGGATATCCACCCCCAGGTTGATGATGCGGTCAATCAATGGCAGAATGGCTCCGCAGGAGTGAAACATTACCTTCACATCATGACTGTGCGCCATGTCGATGATTTTTGTCAGGCGTGGCGCGAAAAAGCGGTCGAATATCTCCGGACCTATCAACAAGCGATCCTGCATGCCGAGGTCGTCGGCAATACGCAACATATCAATCCGCCCCGGCACCGCAGTGAACATGCGGTCAAAAAAGGCGACATAATAATCTGTAAACTGGTCGAGGAGAAACTCGGCCATCTCCGTATCATCCAGTAAATCCATCAGTAATTGATCAAGTCCGCGGAGAAAGGTAGGATGCTGCCAGATGCTGGCGCCAGTGGCCATGATGGCGAATCCATGCCAGGCGTCAAGTCGGGTAGCAAAGTCGCTGAAGTCGAACCAGTCCACTTTTGGCCATTGATGTGCCGCTAACTGCTCTACAGTGTCGCACTCACCCAATTGGAAATCGCAGAAACAAGTCTCGATTCCGGTCGATGTCTGCATGTCCTTGGTGCGCCAACCCCAGTAGTTCTCAGTTACTCCATTACTCAACATTCGCTCTTTGGGAATTGGTCCACAGTAAATAGGGTCGACCACACCACGCAGATCGACAATATCAACATGCAACCTTTCCAACAAATCGCGATGGGTTGATGTACCCAAATCGCGGTTAAGCCGGGCAAGTGTAGCGGGATTGGCACTGAAATCCAGCGGTATACGATCGGGTTTCACATGATTGATCGTCGTCAAAACTCGTTCTCGGGAATTTTTCACACTTCGCTCCTTATTCCGCCAGCACCTTAACTACGATCTTCAGCACCGGCACGGAACTCTCGTATGCCAGACATGGCATGTGACCATCTTCCGGGAAGAAGATCAGGAAATCACCGGCTCGCGCAGTCACAAAGTCGCCATCTCCAGCAAATAATAGATAGTCTTTGTCTTCTGTATATGGCTGCGTTTCCGTCAGGTTGGCGACGTTTGTCCAACCAAGGGTCTCGATCCCGGACGCCACGAATTGCACGTCGATGTAGCGGCGATGCGCTTCCCACAACCCCATCTCACGAGGTTTGGTGTCGTATCGTTGCACCATGGCATATACAGTGTCGCCATCAATGTCGTAACGACCAGACTCCATTGTGGAAAAATCGTTAGCAGCCAGGTAGTCAAACGCCTGTTTAAGGTTTTCGCTGAGTTCCTGATAGAGTTCAGCATTTTTCAATTTATCTATAATCATTTTTGGGTAAATCCTTTCAATATTACGACAGCATTCTCTGCAGAAATGCCCGTCCATCGGCGGATGTCCCACCCGCATGTAGTAAGAAACCTCCTCCGGCACTGATGCGGCGCAGCCAGTCGGCCGTCAGGTTTTCCTCGTCCTGTACCGTCCGATTGTCCGGCAGGATGAACGATTGGAAGGCGACACGACCTTGGAGTACTGCTTTCTGTGCCTCAATGTCAACGGTAGTCTTGGAAAAACCGTTGACAAAGGTGGTCTCAAATCCGGCGAATCCGGGTAAATCCAGCAACATACTACCGCACTGCAGAGTCGGACCACAGGTATGCAGAAAGATTGGCCCGAGTTGCTCCGACATCATCTGCCAGGAACTACCAGCAACCTCAAGATAAGTTTCGGGTTTGATTACTGATATGTAATCATCCACCAGCAACCCGCGCACCCAGGCTGGCTGGACGCCGCGTGCCCGAGCGCGAGCCAAGAAGGGATTCCCAATCATTTGCCACATGGCTTTGCTGATGTCGACGATCATGCCTGTGAGCAATTCGGAGAACTGGCGCACCAACTCCGGTTCCGTGAGGCAAGCGACCAGATAGTCTTCCTGGTCCATTAGGCGCACCGCGTTGGTTGTCGGCCCCTGCATCTGCGGATAGACGATAGGCAGTCGACCCTCGGTCGCCTCGACGAGGAAGCGGCAGGTTTCCAGAATGCCGCGGCAGGGTTCAACGGCCATTGGATCAGGCCGTGACAGCTTGGGCAGGTCCGTCGCCAGGTCGCGAATCAGAAAAGCTCTGGGAATGACCGCTCCATCGGCGGCGGCATCGAACTCCGCCCCCAGCATGCGGGGGATGAGGTCAGAGGTGCCGTAGCCAGGATTGAGCATCGGCACGTAGTCCGACTCCGGCAGCGCTTCAAGATTGAGGATCATGCCCATGAGTTGCCAGGCCAGCGTATGATCAAGATTGTTCTTGGCCCACTGTGCCGGCTTCTGTTCCAGCCCGGCGGCGGCATCGGTCACGTCATACTGGATGAACGGCCGATCCGGCGTCTTGAAGCGAAAGATGTCGTCGGCGCGACGTTCAGTAGCCGCGATCCGTTCCTGATGTGGCGCGAGCGCGTCGAAGAAAACGCGGACGGCATCCTCCCGGTTCGACGCCTGAGAAAATGCGTTTAGAAACAATTGAATGGTTGTCGGTGATGTCATGAGTGCATCCCCATTCGTTTGTTTTCCAAAGCCTTGATCTCGCGGTCAATCGCCGCTAAATCCAGAGGGTAAACGCCAAACTCGTTGACAACATTCACCATCTCCCGAATGTTTTCGTCAGGAGTATCCCTCCCGCACTGGTCGCCGGTCGACAATATGAATCCGCCGTTTCCACCGGCGTCACGAATGGCTTTCAGGCTTTCGCGGCGGACATCCTTCACGCTGCCCCGGAGCATCACCTCCGTGGTGTGAAGGTTGCCCATGAGGCTCAGTTTATGTCCAAAGTTGGCCTTAACCTCGGCCAGGTCGCAATTGCCCATCGGTGCAATTTCCAGAGGATTGATGGAGGATAATTCAGTCTCCAGCGCGCACATCTCGATGAGTTCGCGCTCCGGCCCGCAACAGTGGATCTGCGACACGATGCCTGCATCCTTGCAGAGTTGGGTGATTATTTTGATCGTGGGCAGTGTTAGTTCCCGAATGATATCGGGGGTATTGGCAACGAGCAGGCCGGAACCGCCGGTCAATATGAAGTCCGGTTTCACGGGGGCGGCGAGAATACGCTTCAGGTATTCCACCGCCTCAGTGCCGGCGCGCGCGCACCACTCCCTTACCTCGTCAGGATTATCGTAGTAATCATACACGGAATAGCCATCCCCGACGTCTGGAAGTCCCAATTTGGGAGGACTCACGGCAACCCCAAGTACGCCATGCCCGTCAAAACGGTCCAAGGCCTCCTGTAAAAGTGCCAAACCCCAAGCATGCGGTTTCACCCCTTCAATGGGCTCCCAGCGACTGGGCGGTGGCGCCATGCCGATTTTCTCCGCTGCCAGCGTGGTCGGCGGATCAAAACGGGGATAGACCGTCACCCGGGGCGACCAAATCTTCTCCTGCCCTTTGCGCTGGGAATAGCCGCGTGTGACCAACCGTTCGGTGTTGCGTTCGACAATTACGGTTTCCTGATGCAGGTCGGGATCGGGTGTCGCGGCGGGCGCGGTGGGATCCGGCAGCCAGAAGCCATCCAGGTTGGGCAGCCATCCGTCGATGCCGAAGTATTTCGCCGCATCGATGTAGGCTTGCCACAGCGGTGGGTCCTGATATAGATAGATATCCCAGAAGTCCTTGCCGGTCAGACGGCAAGGGATCATGTTCGAGATATCTGGC
>JBIJDE010000182.1:0-8713 GCA_044344305.1 Armatimonadota bacterium | reverse complement strand
TAATTCCGACAAAGATCTTCATTATCAAAATCCCTGTCAAATTCGGATTGATTTTTCGGGTATATTTCCATGAGCTAAATACTACAGGTAGTGTCTGTGGTAGTCAAGCGCATACCCAGGAAACCTTTTTTAAGCAAAAATCCAATAATTACCATTTTGGGTGGTGAACCTTTAATGGATATTGATAAATTAATATCTGTATCTGAGCAGGCAATTCGACTGAAATTTACAGTTTTAGTTTCAACTAATGGTATAAAAATTACAGATGACTTTGCACGAAAGGCTGCAAAACTTGGAATACAGGTACAGGTATCTCTTGATGGACATAATGCTGTATTACATGACTCCATACGTGGTAAAGGAACATTTGAAGGCGCAGTAGAGGGAGTAAGAACGCTGGTTAGGAACCAAGTCCACACTATTATCAGCATGGTTTGTCATCAAGGGAATATTGACTTTCTCAAAGATTTTTATAGCTTCGCTCATGAATTGGGAGTAAATGAAGCACGATTCATTCCACTGAAATGCATGGGTGGAGCAGTAAATAGTGACTATAAACCAGTACCATTAAATGAATTATTGAATAATGCATTTATCCTGTTTAAGAAATATCCTGAATTTTTATCTCTAACTGGACGTGATGCTTTTTCAATCCAAGCTAACACTTGCAAGTATTCATTACGGCGTGCATCATGCGGTACAGGTTTGCAAACAATTCTTCTTGATGCAGATGGTTCACTCTACCCCTGCCTTAATACTAATAATCCATTATTTCGAATTGCTAATATTAGCGATTTTAATTTTGATTTTCAAGAAATATGGGTAAATTCATCAGTATTAAACAATGTTCGTAAACAATCTAATCTATTTGAACCAGAAGAAGATCATGAAAATTGCCCGGTTCGCTATTGGTGCCTTGGTGGATGTCGCGGTGAGAATCACACCTTAACCGGAGAATTAGCCAAACGCCCACCCCACTGCGCCGAATTAAAACGCAGTATAATAGACATGTTTTGGATGCTGGCAGAACGACCCGATATAATAAAAGAATCTGTAAAAACATGTTGATTGTGTAAGGAACTGAATTATGAACATTATTGCTCACAGTATTGTCCCTGCTAATCCTATACCATATATGCATTTAGGGTATACATCTGCTACACCTTATAATACTGCAGTTTCGACGTTTAGTTTTGTGTTTATATGGTGCGCAATTGCTTATTATGCCTGGAAAAAGTCAATTGCCTGGGGAATATTTTGCCTTTTAATGGCGTTAATATCCTGTTGTTTTTCAATATACGCATATAAAGAAAGTGAAAAAGCAGTTTCAGTAAACATGGTGAAAAAGAAGACAAAAATAAGTTCTATGATTACAAAATCACAAGCAGAATTTTTATATAATGAAGTAATTACACCATTATATAAAAATGGAAAAGAAATCCCTAATAGTTCAGATAAATTAGCATTACCACCGGATTATAAGAATCTTAAACTTAATGATGGTTGGGGAAATCCATTTAAAATATCTAAGAAGAAAGATAAAGGATTAACACATTTTTATCTAACCAGCAGTGGACCCGATGAAACTTTTGAAACTAATGATGATATCGTTACAGAATTTCAGGGAAAAAGCGGAAATATAAAATCAAATAATAAATGAAAAGGTTATCATAAAAGGATTACATTATGAAAGTTGTGTACCACAGTATTGTCCCTGTTAATCCTATACCATATATGCATTTAGGATATATATCAGGTAATGTAAGTGGAAAAATTACAACAGGAATCACTATCATCTTAATCTGGTTGGCAGTCGCTATTGCAATATGGAGAAAATCTCCATTGTGGATAATTGTCTATGTAATAATCACAATCGGATACTTAAGTTGGTCTGTATCAAACAGTAATGCGAAGTAATAAAGAAATACAATGTAAATAAATTAACCATTTGAAAATTTCAAATTATCTATTTTATTATTTAACTACCCCATCCACAGGCATAGCACCGACAGTTATAACCTTGATAACTTTGCCGGTATCCGGGTCTATTACTGTGACTGTTTTATTTAATTGCTGCAGGTCATTAATTGTATTCGGTATTTGATTTGCGGTGTTTGATTGTGAGTTGTAATTCTTTTGTACTACAGCTTCCTGTTTTTTATCGCCATCAGTGCCAATCAGGTATAAATTATCATTAAATTGGTTGAATGCCATATTAACCGCAACGGGGATAATCTTTTCTGATTGTTCTATTTTATCAGCTATCGGAATTTTTATTTCAAATAATTTACTTGATGTTCCTGTTACATTAAGGATATACAATTTATCTTTGTTTATTACAGTTGCAATAGGTCTGGTTAAATTATCAATGTGGTATTTTTCAATATTCAATTTGTCTACATTGATGACAACCATATTATATTCTTGTATTATTGGCGCCTGAGTTTGCTGCATGTTATTTAACGGCATATTATAATTTTGAGCAAATGAACTCGCTCTTTCTTCTAATGGCAAATATATCTGTTTGCCATCTGGTGATAACGCCATAGTTCGCGCCGGGTAATTCCCTAATGGTATGGTATCTACAACTCTGCCTTTAATCAAGTCAACTACTGTTACCGACTTGCTGCCCCAATCTGTGGTAAAGATTTTCTCGCTGTCATTTGTCATTACACTGTCCAAAGGATTCAGACCCAACAAGATGGTGCCGACGACTTTACTACTTTTCATGTCTATTACCAGCAATTTACCACGAATTTCGTTGCGTTTTCCCGCAGGACCAGCGGTAACGACAAATGCGAAGTTGCTTCCAGGAGATAAGTGGACATTAGACATCGCGGATAGTGCAAGTGGTATTTTTCGCGTAATAACATTTTTATTCAAATCAATTTTAAGTAGTCCACTTATTTGAGATTTATTTTCTTTCGCCGTAGATGTTATGTAACCATATTTGCCATCTTTATCAATTATCATTCTATAAACCGGTACTGAGCATTTTATTTCTGTTACTACCTGATTTTTCATAGTATCAATAACTGAAATGTTATCCGAGAATGAATTTACGATATACAGCATGGGAGTTGAAAATACGTTATAAGAAATAATTAATGCTAAAATTATTATAAATTTCTTCATTATTCGGTCTCCGTTATTGAATTAAGCACCGCTACCGATGCAACTTCAACTTTATTATTAATAGGTTCTACAGTTGAAACTGGAGTTTCTGTTATTGCGCTTAATGCTATTTCGTTAACATTTGTTTTATCCATGGCAGTAATAACTGGCATACCAGCAGGTTTTGCGGTGTTCGCTGCAATTGATTGTGCAGGATTCTTTAGTTTTTTAGAGCCAAGATTAGTTTTAACTTTAATCACTGTTTCTACTGATTTTTGTTCCGTAGTGGTATATTGCTTTCTTGCTGAATTATTTAATTGAACAACATCAACCTGTTTAACAGGCATAAAGGTAATAAATAAAATGGCAGCGACACTTGCGGCAGCACTGCCCCAGATTGAATATTTATATACAATGTGGCGGCGTTTAAGGAGGTTTATTACAGAAGTTGAAATGTCATCATTCTTATCTGTTATTGTCCATTGTTGTAATAAACCGCTTAATTGCGTATCTTCTTCAGATGTTATTTCTTGATTTTCAAACTCGTCATTCAACGAATTATTCATGCTGCTACCTTTTTACGACGAATAAATAATAATCCTATCGCTACACAAATTATTGGCCATATCAAGTTATTTCCTTTTTTAATATTAATCAAACTGGCATGGTTAGCCTGCTTATTTGTTGTAATAAATTCCGCATTCATTTTTTCAACTATTGGCTTGAATTCAGCTTCTGTAAATTCTTTGTCTATGCCATCGTCGCCAATTTGAATAGCGGTGTCCTGAACAGCAATAACTACATCATTCCCCATGCTCAAATATTGCTGCATTTGCGGATGGGCATTTGCCAATTGGAAATACGCAGGTGAAAATGATTTAACCTTGATGATGTTTTTCTGGTTTTGATAATTCACGTCAATCCATTGTTTGCCATTTTGTACAAAAGAACGTTGTGATACATTGCGCATTTGGTTGACAGTTTCCATTTCACCACGGTCATTCATAATAGTATTTCTCGATTGTATTTGCGCCGCGTTGTTATAAGCCCTGCCATTATAGGACTGCCTAACAGCTTTCATACCAACATTGGTTCTGGTATCGTCACCTATTTGTTTATACGCATCAGCTACCTGGGCATCCCTGGACTTATATATATTTTGCTGTGATCCCATTTGATTAGCTTGCATTTTGTTGTCTACATCGATTAAAAACGAAGTATATTGTGATATGATGCCGTATTTCATTGATAAATCTATCAATTCATTCAATATTTCTTTATTAATGCCTTTCAAACGCAATTGATTTTCCAGGTAGCCGACTTTTCTGGTAGCCCACAATTTCGGAATATTCTCATCATCAAAGGTAGCAGAAGGCAAATTGATATTATACTTGAAATCTTTATCTTTTCCAGCCAGCAATCCAGTCAATTTTAGAGTAGAATTAACGTCGCCATCAGTTTTGTATCTGCCTGTCATAATAATTTGTGAACCCTTGTAAATATTAGGAATTTTATCAGGGAAGATATCAAATACTTTTGTCGTGCCCCAATCAGCGTGTATATTTGTAAATACTGGTGATGAAATAGAATTGTAAAATTCTGCTACTTTCTTTTCTATATCATCTTTTGGCAGCACATTATCAGCAACGCCATTATTTTCTTCTGCTAGTTCATCTAAAAATGGCGCATTGTAATCAGCCCCTACGCCAAAATTGTATATACATACGTTATTTTTATTCCATTCTTTTACATTTGACAGGATTTTATTGGTGTTTATCTCATCAACAGTTGGCTGGCCATCGGTAATAAAGATAACATTTTTCAATCTTTTTTCAGTACCTGTGCTTGCATTCAGCATGGATATTATAACCTTCAATGCTTCATTAATATTAGTTCCACCGCCTGCATTTAGATTATTTATATATTTATCTGCGTCAAGGATGTTTTCCTCATTAATAGTTTTCATCTCCGTTTTCCAACTACTTACATTGTTGCTGAAGGAAACGATGTTAAATCGATCTTTCTTGCCTGTTTTATGCAGGCAGTATTCTAAAGCGGCTTTTGCCTGTTTAATTTTATCGCCAGCCATGCTGCCGCTGGTATCAAGTACAAAAACGATATCTTTAGGCTGGACATCATCTTGCGGAATATTAAACTGGGGTGCGGCCATCATTATAAAATAGCCGTTTTTTGTTCCTGATTCGGTATATGCAAGCAAGTCAACTCCAATATTTAATGCGCTAACTGAGTAATATAATATAAAATCCTGATCCGGCAGCACATTTGTATCATAATATGCTACTTCCGCATGATAATCATCTATCCGTTTAATGGAGATTTTATGTGTAGGAGAATATATATTTACAAGAGGCTTATCGCTAATGATGTTGACTCTAACCGTGCATTTTGATAATGGTTTTGATGAAATCATTTCTGTTTTCATAGGATAAACATATTTAACCACATTATTTTGCGCCGTCAGCACTTCCTGATAGCCTAATTTTATCCGTTTATCACCATTTGGCTCTATTGGGAAAACCCTTGAATCATTCTTTTATTAATCCATTGCAACAAAGCCGGGTCCTTACGTTGTCGTACAATATTATTATATATTTTTGCGGCTTCATCTTTTTCAAGTACTCTATTTTTTAATTCTTCGTTGCCGGCATACATAACGAACTTAGAAATGGTTTTATTATCATCAATTGGGAACATGTAAGTTCCTTCTGTCTGTACGTTAGATTCATTATGAAACACCTGATCAATTTCAGTTTTTGCTATTTGTCTATCTATATTCACATCAACCGTGTGATATGCTACGCTGAATGCAGGCAATTCCGGTCGCGGCTGAAGCAGCATTCCATCCGCAAAAAGCTGGAATGTCGATGATATCAATATTAATATAAAAAGCAGATTCTTCATTCTTTTACCTTCTATTTCTTTTACGTTTATCCATTTCATTTCGTTACATCAATCCTGACAGCATTTTCTTTAATGCATTTTTAGCACGGTGACAATTAACTCTTGCTGCTTCCTCAGTAATTCCGATAATATCGGCAATCTCGCGATAATTGAATCCTTCATATTCCCTTAATATAATTACCGACTGCTGCATAGTAGGCAATCTTTTTACCGCTGTACGAACAATATCAGCAATTATATTGTCTGTCGCGTTATCTTCCGGCGAAGGTGCAATCATTTCAAAATCGCCTGTTTCATTAATAATGCGTCCTGATTTTCGCAGCTCATCAATAGCCAGATTATGTCCAACTGTAAATAACCAGTTGCGGAATACCATTCCTTCCTTGTATTTTTTCCTGTTGTCATAAACCCGAAGAAATGTATCCTGGATAATATCCTCAGTTATTTCAACATTTTGCATAATTCTAAAAAGAAAAGAAAACAGTGGCTTGCGGTACCTATTCAGCAATATTTCTAATGCTTTAAGGTCTCCACGAGCCACCATATTCATTAATTCATCGTCAGAATTCATTTACTCCTGCAACCAATCAATATTTTATCCCAGCTTTTGCTGCCTGATTTTTCATAGCAGTAAATACCGCTGAATCAAATGTGTTTGGTCCGATTAATTTATTTCTATTTTGATATTCAGCGATAAACTCAGTTCTTTTTGCTGTTAATTCATTTAATTTCGCCTGCAATTCTTTTCTGGTTTTAATTTGTTCATCAACATATTTTTTAATATCTTCTGTATTCATTTTTTGAAGATTTTCAGGAAGGTCTTCTTTCTTAATATTTTCTAACTTTACTTTGCCAGCCGCAACGTCATTTGCTAAATCCTGAACACCACCAGTAGCAAAATTATTATAAACCCCATCCTTATCACCCGATTTGCTTGCATAATCCATTCGGTCAGCATTTGATGCTGCTGATGCGCTTGCACGTATTGAATCAGCCGTAGCCAGTTGTCTACGCCCAATCATTTGCTGTTCTTTGGAACCATAAGCAAGTCTGGTACCGTCTAATGACGTTGAGATATTAAGCATTTCTTTGTCAAAAGGTGTTTCGATTACTTTTGTGCCGCCATCCTGGGCAATTTGAAAATAGTTGCCTTCTGCCAATCGTGCAATATCCTGCCAAATTGGAGTAGTAGTACTTTCACTGCCACATTGGATGGTATTAATAATAACACCAGATTCTGCAGCTTTTTTACATGTCACCTGGTATTTAACGTCATCTTTGTAATCCATGTGAGGGGGGAAATCTCCAACAAGAAAGATCACCCGATATGCTTTATCTTTCGACCATTTAATATTTGTCATCGCCGCATTTAATGCTTCATTTACACTTTCAGGGCCATCTCCGCCACCATCTGCCTGAAATTTCATAAGATCAGCATAGACAGCGTCTATATCATCAGATAATTCAGTGGTTTTTACTATATATGCATCTCCATGGTCACGATAAGCAACCAACCCGATTTTTATCTCTGGTGTTGGCTTACCAGTTACAAGCGTGCTGGCGATAGACCATATTTTGTCTTTAGCACCTTGAATTAAGCCACCCATACTTCCTGTTGTATCAAGTACAAAGACTGCTTCAATTTTAGGTTTCTGAGTATCTTCAGCAGTCCCAGCAGGCTTAAGAATATCTTTCGGTTGCGGTGGTGTGGGTTCCTTCGTTACCTGTTTCTGTGCCATTACACTGAAAATAAGGCAAAACGACAACACTGATAAAATCGATGTTATAACTCGCATTGTATGTCCCTCCATTTAAATAACTGATTTATATACGTAAAGACATTAAAAAACGTTACAATGTTCCAATATTATTTTCGTAAATTACTGTTCTTAAATGTTTAAATGCCAGTTGATAATTATTTTCATCTGGAAGATGCTCAAGCATTATCGGAATATCACCTAACTTTGCAATTGCTGAAAACATTTTTATGTAATCCATACCACCTTCACCGGCTCTTACTTCATCTAAATGCACAGTTAAGTTATCACGTAAAATGATATCCTTTATATGGCATGACTTAATATATACTCCTAATTTATTAATGAAATCTGAAACTACCAGATCATTATAAAAAAATCTCCATGGAGTATTAATCAGGTTTACCGGATCAAAATGTACTGCGAATGCTGGTCTGTTAATCATATCCAACAAAGTACCGTAAGAATCTGCAGAATCAGGATACATCCACGGCATTGTTTCTAAAGTATAAAAAGTTTTTTCGGGAGATACGGCGTCAATAATTTTTCGTACCACCTTCACAATCATATCTTTTGTTTCTTCACTTAAATCTTCTTTTGCTGGGCCATCCCATTTTAATCCTCGGGAACCTGCGATATTCACACAACACCTTGCGCCAAGTTTTTCAGCTAATTCCAGCGACTTAATGCAATGTACTAATGATTTATCGGCTTCTTCTTTATCTATGGATAATGGATTGCTCCATGCACCTACCTCTGCGATTACAATATCATTTTCTAAGGCAGCTTGGGCATATTCAGCTATAATATGATCTGACGCATCATAATTAACAGGATTATATGACGCAGTATATCCTGCCAGAGAAACCTGTTTTATCCATTCTTCAGGCGAGTTAAATCCAGTAAAAATTGGTCCACCT
>JBIJDE010000181.1:0-8732 GCA_044344305.1 Armatimonadota bacterium | reverse complement strand
GGCAGGATTATGGCAGGATTAGATAGGATTATGGCAGGATTATACTTTTACAAAATGATGACGGGATAATGCGGGAAATGCCGGGAATCCACTTTCACAACATGATGATAATGGCGGGAAATGCCGGGAAATGCTGGAAAATGCCGGGAATCCACGCTCACAACATGATGTGTAATGGCATGATTATACTTTTACAACATGATGCCGGGATAATGCGGGATTTCCCTCTCGATTTATATCAAAGGTATCTCAGAGGAATGCCAAATTCCGATTAGCAAGTAATTAAAATGATGGATTATGGGAAATCCGCCGGACTTGCGTCCTTTTCCACACGGTGACCATTCATTTTACGCTTCTTATAAAACAAAATTTATAAATGAAAAGTTATGTAGAATAAATTGGGAGTACCCAACTTCCCCACCAAACCGTTATAATGATGTAGACAAGCGTGACAGCGACAGTTTTATTTTTCGTGGTATTGTGATTTAAGAGCTTTTGGTATAATGCGGTAAAAAAAGGGGAGAATCATGTTTGAGCCAGATATTGATTTCGGGCAGGCGATGAATATGCTGAAAAGAGCCGATGCGACCCTGCGCGAGTTTGTGGCTCCGGTATGGCCGGGGGTGAAATACACGGTGGCATGGATAGATAAAAAACCGCGCGGATATTTTTTGACAGATAAGTTTGATTGTGAGAAATGGGTGGTTTTTGAGCGTCAGGAAGATGATACTATAAAATTGCTTCGCGATGCTGACCCTGCGGAAATAAATAAATTCATGAGTTTTATGCCAAAGT
Organism: Armatimonadota bacterium; assembly: GCA_044344305.1. GTDB lineage: Bacteria > Armatimonadota > Hebobacteria > CAIYQO01 > CAIYQO01 > JBAXQQ01. The sequence goes on along the minus strand of JBIJDE010000181.1, from coordinate 7,937 downwards.
TCGGCGTTCATTTAATTGGCGGCGGGATGATATTCCCGGCGGAATTGGCGGATAAAATGCGCGGAATAAGCGGACCAATGCCGGCAATATTTGCGCCAAAAGAAGCCGGCAAACGGGTGCAGGTGAGATTTGACGGAGTAAATGTATTGTTTGATGGCGAGGGTGGTAAAGCTGCTATCCAAGATTCCAATCCATTTGCCGGCAGTGCCTTGTTTGACCCGGGTGATTCATTCTCGTTAAGCGGTAAAGAAGAATGTAAAGAAGAAGCCGATAAAATGACAGAAGCATTGGCAGCGGATAAGAGTAAGAAAAAAGTTTGGATTATGAAAGCATTGATAAAAATAGCGAAGCGTGAATTGAAATCAATGGTTCTTGAAGATGGTAAATATTATATTGATGTCCAGGATGAAAACGGTACCGAGAGCCTGATTATAGAAAAAGCCGTTTCTCCAGTAACGACGGGGATATCATTGGGCGGGTCAAGAGATTTAGACGTAAGAGCATTAACGCGTAAATTGCAGGAAAGTATTATACTTGCCTGGCGAAGTAAGGAAGAATAATGGGAAAGAAACTACAATTAGAAGGTAAAAATATCCATATTATCGGCCTTGGTGCAAAGGGCACCGGTCGCGCCTGCGCTGAAGTTTTAGGCAGAATGGGCGCGAATATCACTATTTCCGACAGCAAATCACCGGAAGTGCTGGCTGATGAGATCGGAAAATTGCAAGACAAGGGGATAACTTTTTTATTGGGAGATGATGCATATAAAGGGATTGAAAATGCTGATATGGTAATTCCCAGTCCCGGTGTTCCCATGACAATTGAGCCGATAAAACGCGCGATAGCACACGACGTGCCGGTATTGAGCGAGATTGAGATAGCATATCGCATATCAGAAGCGCCCATTATTGCAATTACCGGTACAAAAGGGAAAACTACTACCACCACTCTGGTCGGTTTATTGCTGGAAGCATGCGGAATAAAGACCTATGTTGGCGGAAATATCGGGAAACCGCTGATTGAATTGGCAGAAATCGCGCCGAAAGATGCTATCCTGGTGGCAGAAGTAAGTTCGTTTCAGTTGGAAGCGGTAGAAAATTTCGCGCCGCATATTGCAATATTCACGAACTTGTATCCCGACCATCTGGATCGGTATGATTATTCAATGGAACTGTATTTACGGGCAAAGATAAATTTATTCCGCCAACAATTGCCATCAGACTATATTATTCTTCATGATACATTGCCGGAAAAGGAATCAATTCTAAAGTTCACAGATGCGGAATGCGTATTTGTAAGTGTGGAAAATGAAATTTCAAACGGCGTATATATAAATGATGGTGTCATTTATTCTGGCATCATAGGTGTCGCAAAAAAGATTGCCGAAGTAAAAGATATCCGGCTTCGCGGGGCACATAATCTGGGAAATATTCTGCAGGCGATTGCTGCTGTTAACCTGGTTACAGATAAAGTATCCGAAGTCGCGGCAGCAGTATTGGCAGACTTTAAAGGCGTCGCTAATCGTCTGGAAGAGGTAGATACTGTTAACGGGGTGACATTTTATAACGATTCACAGGGGACAACGCCGATAGCGGTACGTATGGCATTGGCGGCATTTGCACCTGGAAAACCAGTATTAATAGCTGGTGGCAGAGCGAAAATCGCCGACTTCACCGAACTGGGCATAGATGTGGTAAAATATGCGAAAGCTGTTATCCTAATCGGCGAGGCTGCTGATTTAATCAGTGAAGCTATAGCAAAAGTAGATAAAAATTTCTCGGTTTACCGATCATCAACTCTGCCGGACGCGGTGAATAAAGCATATGAAATAGCCGAAGGTTCAGCGGTAGTAATGTCGCCAGCCTGCGCAAGTTTTGATATGTTCACAAATATGGAACATCGCGGCGATGTTTTTCGCGCGGCAGTAGCAGAATTGAAGAAGATAAATGATTAGCAACCATTGAATGATGGAATAATAATAGAAATGAACACTGTTGAAAAAAAAGATAATATTGAAGGCTTTTCGCTGGTAGAATTATTAGTGGTGATTGCGCTTATTAGTGTATTAATGGCGATGATTTTCCCGATAGCCCGTAATGCAACTGAGCGTTCTGTACGTTCAACCTGTTTATCCAGTTTACAAATAATAGGACGCAGCGTGGGGTCATATCAACAGGACCACGGCGTATATCCTCCAATGCCTGGCGCAGTCGGTGCCAGAGGCGTTCCCACCGGTGGTATTACCGGTCTTGCGTTAGAAGATGCCACTCTGTCATCTAAAAATTTGTGGTGTGAGAAGGATCCATATCCAGATAATTTCCCAGCCAAGCCAAATTATTTCCCTCGAAGAGATAGCACTAATTCATCTTATGCTCGTGATTACAATTATTACGGGTATGCGACCGATGTAAGTGGTATGCCTTTTCCAATACCTGATGCGAAATCGGCATATTTTTTATATGGTACCGATGTAAATAATGGCGACTTGAAATTAGTAGAAGAAAAGATTCCCGGTACTACATACCGTCCTAAAGCATTATTCCCCGGACTGTGGAATCCGCATGCATCACCCGATACAATGATTACATATTGTCATTTTCATAATCCTGGTACAAACCAGCCCGTACCGGTGCCAATTGTTAACCTGGCAGGCACTGCTACTATCGCATGGATAGACAAACCGTCATTAACAAACGCTGGTTATACTAACCGTCGTCCGGCAATTGGTGCTGTTAAATTGCCGCCGATTGACTGGAGAATAAATAAATCAGCTTTCCCGTTCCCCAATAAAGGAAAAATGCCGGAAAATAAGATGATGGGGGACTCACTGGGAAATGCGACAGCGGATAATATGCCGATTATTCGTTCATTTTATCGGCAATTTGCTGACACAGATATCGGCGGCATACCTCCTCCGGGACAGATATATAAATGGTATGACACCGGAATAGATGTCCAGCAAGGCGACATTATAATGGTATTGGCAAATAGTAAATGGAACTTTGTAAGTAAGATTTCTTTAACCAATCTCGATACCCGCTTTAAAAATGCAGATGGCAGCGTAAAATCTGAATATAGCACCTTATTTAATGAAGACGGTTATTTATGGTTTTCACCTGAAGGTGATGTGTTTGATAAAACCAATCCATCATCCAGACCAACGATGTTTTGTCCCAATAAACCCCATTGTATGTTAGTAGGTATGATAGGTGATTTACCCGTCGCCGCAAATACTGATCCGGTAGAACGGGCTAAATATGTATTTCCCATCGGCAGTAGATATTCATACATCGTCCCCGCCGGAGTTAATGGCACCTTCCGATTAGCAATGAATGATACCGCAAACAATTATTCTGACAACCAGGGATGGGGAGAAATTTGGGTAGGCTATTATCGTACAACCGTACAAGCACGTTAATAATCGTTTGAATCCTATTAATCGATGTAAAAATAAAAATCCTACAATGTGAAATGTTCAGGATTTTCGCGAAATCGACCTTCTATTGACTACACGCATATTAAAAAGGTATTATTACAAGCCGGATGAGATGGGATGTCCGCAACTTTGACCGGGAGACATAAAGATGAAAAATTTAGCCATTGGCGATCAAGTGCGTTTAACTATGCGCGCAGCGAATATGCATCAATCATATAAAGTTATTGACCAGGCAGTAGCACCAGAACGTGAACCAGTAGATGGTTTAATTTTTGCTATCCGTAATATTAAAACCGGGTTATTAGTTGCAACTACTGATGGTAATTTTGATAATTACGTAATAGAGATATTATTTGACCGTACTTTTAATCCACGTTATGCGGATTACAGCAATGCTCCTAAAACAGTAGACCGCCCGTCATCAGCACCACGTTATATCGGCGTGAAGAAGGCGTTAAAAGAAGCTGCTGAAAAAGGAACATTATATTCTACATCTAATAAAGAGCTTTGGCAGGAAAGTCCATTGGCAAAGCATTTGAAAGGTTGGAAGATTATTAAAGTCCGATCAAATGAAATTGAAATAATGGATGTGAAAAAAGCCGAATAGGTTATTGTAAATAGATCGATAAAACCCGCAATTGTAACTAATCTGCGGGTTTTGTGTCATATATTATAATGCGGAAATTTTTATTTTTCCTATTATTCATATGTTGTTCCATATCATTATTTGCGGCAGACATCCCGGGTCCAGAAGTGAAGATAACTGCACAAGATGGGGTGTATAAAGTCGTAACGCCATATTATTGCGCAGTAATTGGTGCTGATGGCAACCTGCATTCTGTTAAAATTAAAGATGTTGAGTTTATTGATACAACCTCAGAAAAGTTGGGGTTGGCTTCTTTTTTCGATAGAGCCCCGGTTTTTTTAACAGATATTAAAACTGATGATAACACAGTAACTGCTTCCTCTGATTATTATAAAATTAAATATATTTTCAATGAAGGCTTTTTTAATATATACCTTCGACAAAATGCTGCGGATGCATCAAGTTATACCTTTGTAGGTTCGAAGAGTTTACAGTATGTAATGAATTTAAAGGATGAATCAATTGCGGCAGTTCCAGCGAGTTTGAATTGGGGTGATATAGCTCTGATTATGCCTGGTGGTGAACGATTAGAGATATTTGGCGGCAGCACTATTTGGAAGTTGGATACCGGGCAGCAAGTATGTGAGCGTTCAAATATTCCTCAAAACCAGGAAGTATCATTAACCATAGTACCACGCGTGATGAATCCGTTAACTGCTCCATTAATTAAATTAACAGACTTGTCCGTAGTGTTTAGCGGTAAGGATTGGATAGCAGTAAATGATGATGCTACTAAAGTCGCAGTAACAATTAAGAATAATTCAAATGATGAATTAAAAATTCCACTCAGCAATTTTATAACCAATTCGCAGAATAAACAGATATATAAAAAGACTACCACTGTTGTTGTGCCTGCACATACGACATCAGACTTCGATTTCGATTTTGATTTGACGATGCCGGATTTTTATACAATTAAATCGTCAATATCGTTGGAAAAATCCGAGAAGTCATCAACAGTTGTGATAGGATATAAACCGGATCAGATACAACTACCGGCGACTCGTCCCAGCGATTTTGATGATTATTGGCAAAAAATAGCTGACGCGGCTAAGACAGAAAATGTATCATTTCGCCGTATACCGGATGAAAAAAATAGCACGACCACAGTACAGGTATTTCGAATAGTTATGGAAAGTGGTGAAATTAGTTGTTATGGATGGCTGGCAGTACCACGTAAAAAAGGTAAATACCCCGGTCTATTAATGCTGCAAGGTGAATATAATAGAGCATCAAAACCTAATACATCAGTTGCCGCATGTGGATTAGTTACTATGATGTTAGAACCAACCGGGCAATTGCCGGATAACCAGCAAATACCTTTGAATACTCGTGTATTCACCAGTCCTACATCACCGGACGATTTTGGAATGCGAAAAGTTGTTATACGATATTTACAGGCGTTAGATGTGCTGGCAAAATCGCAAGAGGTTGATGGAACACGTTTAGCCGTTACCGGTATCGGAACCGGTGGAGCGATATCTATCATATTAGCCGCATTGGATAGCAGGGTGAAAGCAATAGCACCGGATGTAATGAGTTATTCTGTAGTTGATTATGGCATGAAAGACGATAAAGGCAATTTAAAGAATAATTGGCCATATCCAGAAGCGGTGAAATATATCCGGGAAAATCCTGATATGTCAGCCAAAGTATTAAATACTATGCTATATTTTGACACCTGTAATTTCGCATCAGTAGTGAAAATACCAGTGATGATAAGTGCCGGTTTAAAGGATTCTTTCGCACCTCCAACGAATATTTACAGTGTCTTTAACAGGTTGAACGGACCCCGGGTCATAAAAATGTATTTTGCTGGTCACGAAGGTGGCGCGGTTGCCCATTGGGAAATTAAGGTGAAGTGGTTGCTTGGGGTATTGGGTGAGCCGTTGCCGGTTGAAGAAAATAACTAATAAGGCGACTTGCCATTAATGGACTTAACTAATTCAGACGTATTAATGCCTATTTTAAAAAAGTATGGCTTTTATACTAAAAAGGGACTTGGTCAACACTTTCTGATGAATAAAGAAGCTGTTGATTTAATAGTAGAAAAAGCATCCTCTCACAACTTGCCCATACTTGAAATTGGACCAGGTGTAGGTACTGTTACGCGGCAATTGGCAGAGACAGGACTGGAAGTGTTAGCTGTTGAAATTGATTATCGAGCGATGGGAGTGTTACGCGAAATCGTTGGAAAATTTGATAATGTAACGGTTGTCCATGATGATTTTTTGAAAGTAGATTTGCCACAAATGTTGGTAGGGAAACGCTGGGTAGTTGTGGGGAATTTGCCATATTATATAACCTCCCCGATTATTGAAATTCTATTGGAAAATCATACTTTCTTTCACGCAATGTATTTCTTGTTGCAGATAGAGGTTGTCGATCGCTTATCTTCACCGCCGGGCAGCAAGGTTTACAGTTCTTTGTCAGTATTTGCCCAGACTTTTGCGTATGTAAATAAACTTATGAAAGTATCTGGAGATTCATTTATGCCGCCGCCACGGGTAGACTCGGCTATTGTTGAGTTTGTTATGCACGAAAAGCCGTTGGCAGATGACGATATCCGTGACTTATTCTTTAAAATAGTTAGGGCTTCATTCGGACAGAGACGTAAAACAATCCTTAATTCATTAAATGCTTCTGCGGTGATTGATGCAGAAAAAGCTATAGTTGAACAGATGTTGACAGACGCCGGTATTATGCCGGTACAAAGGGCAGAAACGGTCAGTATAGACCACTTTTTAAAATTAGCAAAACTTGTACGGGAGTTAGAAAAATGTTTGTAGGTGTTGATTATTACCCTGAACATTGGGTACCAGAACGCTGGGAAACCGACGCTCGCTTGATGTCGGAAGCTGGATTTAATGTCGTACGCCTGGCAGAGTTTGCCTGGGTTATGATGGAGCCTGAAGAAGGTAGATACGAGTTTGGCTGGTTGGATGATGCGCTTGCCATTTTGAAAAAATATGGAATAAGTGCGATTTTAGGCACACCAACCGGGTCAATGCCGGCATGGGTTGCACGGAAATATCCTGAAACATTGGCAACACTGCCCAATGGAACACAGAAAATATGGGGCGTACGCAAACAAAATTGCTTTACATCTGGTGCATTCCGTATGCTGTCGGAAAGAATCACCCTGGCGATGGCAGAGTATTTTAAAGATACTCCCAATGTTATAGGTTGGCAGACTGATAATGAGTTTGGCGGCGACCCATGTTTTTGCAGTAGTTGCCGTGCAGAATTTCAGGATTGGTTGCGGACTAAGTATCAGTCACTTGACGAACTCAACCGCGCCTGGGGCACACATTTCTGGGGGCATACCTATGGTACCTGGGGTGAAATAACCTTGCCGGAAAGTATCGGTGCATATAATCCGGGTCTATGCCTGGATTGGCAGCGTTTTGTAAGTTGGCACAATGTGAGATTCCAAGCCGACCAGATTAAGATTTTGCGCAATACCTGCAAAGAGCATTTTGTAACTCACAACCTGATGGGGATGTATGAGGAAGTCGATTATTACGATTTATCACGTGATTTAGATTTTGTCAGTTGGGATAATTATCCTGTCCATGGCAAGCCGGATGAGCATAGATACAACGCCTCCGCAGCAGCAGATATAATGCGCGGGGTAAAATGCAAGAATTTCTGGATAATGGAACAGACTGCGGGACCTCCTGGTTGGGGTGAAATGGGACGCAATCCGCGTCCGGGTGAAATAAGAAGTGTTGCATTCCAACAGGTGGCACACGGGGCAGATGGGATGGTGTGGTTCCGCTGGCGTACCTGTACCGCCGGTCGCGAGCAATATTGGCATGGATTATTGGGACATGATGGTAAACCGGCACGCAG
>JBIJDE010000179.1:0-8736 GCA_044344305.1 Armatimonadota bacterium | reverse complement strand
CAATTAGCTGCCCTTTTGCTTATTACTGTCTTTGTGGCTTTTATATTAGGTCTATGGTCTGGAAAAGTCCAGAAATCAGGCGCTCGCACTTCGATAGATAATATGCTTTTAAAGGTATTATCATTATCAATAAACAGTTTTGGGTCAATTACAAACCATCCCGATACTGAACCGGTCAATGGCATTACTGACACCGGTTTATCTCGTTTAAGTGAATTGGAAGAAGAAAACCAGCAATTACGTAAGCTCCTTAATCTATCGAAAAATTTACCTGGAAAACCTTTCGGTGCTCAAATAGTTGGCAGAAGTACTGTTCCCTGGGAAGGATATTTAATAATACCTGTAGGGACAGATAATGGAGTATTTCCTCGTATGGCTGCTATATCTGCTGAAGGAGTGGTGGGGCAGGTAGTTTCTGCCACAAAGGATAGCGCGAATATTCTACCGTTAACTGATCCTGCCAGTGGCATAGGGGCAAAAGTTGTAAGACTTGTAAATGTACCACAGGCCGACCCGTTGGCAATGCCGGTTACTCAACAAAAAACGATTGCCGTTGGGGTTTTAAAAGGTTATAAAGCTGGAATCTGTTCATTAGGACAATGTTCAATGGAATACATAGTTGACAGCGCAAATGTTCAACCTGGTGATAAAGTGGTCACTTCTGGATTAGGTTCAGTTTATGGACGTTTAGCTGTCTCAGGTATACCATTAGGTGTAGTTGATTCTGTAAAGGTAAATAAGCCGTTGGCAATACTTGATATTACTGTAACCCCCGCTACAGATCCTTCTAATGTCTCTTGGGTTGCACTGGTAAAGTAGAGACGCAAGATTTTGCGTCTCTACACAATTATTATTGTTATTTCCAATCCATCATTTTCTTAATTACCGCATCTGCGGTTTCTTTGTTGTCGACGCCAGTGCTGAGCCATAAGCCATTCGGTTTCAATTCAGACATGAAGTAATCAATTTCATCAAGGCCAAGTCCAATTTGCAGTCCTTTTCCTGCCGCCTGGCATTTCTTATAGACCGGCATCCAGTCGCTGGCTCTGCCATTGCCGGCACCATATACCCATTGAATTGCATTTAATTCTTTTATTTCTAACAGGCTGTCGAGATGTTGCAGGGCATTTGGACCGTCAAGGTGATAGATGCTGGCTTCATTATGTTTACACTCGGTAATTATCCCCGGCAGGAAGAACTCATCAAACATTTTTTTAGAAACCATGCATGAAAAGTCGTTTGACGGGGCATAATGGCATTTTGATGAAGTTATACCATACCATGATGATATCGCTTGATTATTTTTCTGTAGTTTATCACAGTAGTGCGTCATCACCCGGCAATAGATTTCATTTACATATTCAAGCATCTTTTTGACTTCATCAGCATATTCAATCATATCGATGTTAAATTCCAGCGGGTCGCGAAATGCAGCAATAGCATCACCACCCGGGTGGATGTCAGTTATACCTGTGTAAAACTTACCTTTGCCAACTTCTAACAATTTGTCGGTAAATTCATTTATCTTTTTCCAGTAAAAATTATCTTCAGAAAATTTAACTTTATCTGCATCCACCCAATCAAGCAGGTTTGGTATAGACCATGTAGTACCTTCGCTGAAATCCATCTCACAGCCAAAGAATGCACTGAAAACTTCAGGTCCCAGATTTGGCATAGCATTCGGTAGGGAATCACCTAAAAATTCTGTATTCATAATACCGGCAACTGCCTGTGCTGTCCGAGTATCAAAATCAAGCCATTTCTCTTTCATGTTGGTATATTCTTTGGTGGGCCAGGGGAAATTGGAATCAGGCTTGTTGATAGCCATATTCATCACTGGCCGGTCAATAATTTCGCAATCCCAGAACGCATCCTGTCGTTGCAGGCGCATCTGCCAATCAGGAATATTATCAATTGGCATGATATTGTCATATTTAGACATGTAAGACCTCTCTGAATGATTATTTTATCTGTTATCTTGATTACTCACTAAAACATAAATATCCTTTAAAATAAAATTAAAATCCCCCGGTATTTTCTACCGGGGGATATGTTGAATGTCTATAATGAATATTTCAATCTCAAATAATTAAGAACGCTGGTCATTTCCTCTGATGTTAACACTCTTTTATAATATAGATATTCACAGAAATAACCATTAATCATCTTATTATTTCCGATATCATCTGCGCCAATACTAAATTTACTGTTTGCGCCTGTTCCATAAAATTGAGTAGTTGTAACATTATCAAGAGGATCTCTGTCTAATGTCAATGTAGCACTGGCAGCACCGTTGTCTGAACCGGAATTTCGTCTTACTTCTTTAGTCGATTGCATTACAAGGTGTGGTTTCCCGGCGGTTATAGTCTTAGAATTCAGGCTGTTGCGTGCGGGATTAAACCCGATGCTTGATCCGGAAAGGTCAGTATTAAACCAGGATCCATTTCCATTATTATATCTGCCAGCCAGAAATGACCATCCGCCGGATGTTACGTTGGAGAATACTGCAAATTCTGTCATTTGATCGTCTGTTAAGCTGCCATTGCATGTCAGATATCCGCTGCCATTGAATTGTATTCCGGGTAGATGATTTAATGTAGTGATAGATGGTGTGTAAGACAAGTTATTCACAACAGTAAAGTCTGCGGCATTACCGCTTCCGTCTTTCCATGATGTTACCAGGTTAGTATCTTTATCATACTGTATTGATGCTGGCGTTAACCAACGTGATAAATCTTTCTTAACATTTAAAAATATTGTTGGCATATCGTTACTGCCATTTACATGGCCATCAAGATAACTGACCACACATTTACCGTTGTGCCGCAAAGAAACATCTTTCTCTGAATAGATTAGATTTGAATAAGTAATTGGATAAACAACACCGTCAATTGTTTCTCCTGTCTTTACGCCAACATGAGTGCCGTCAACAGTTATCGGTACAGTATTAGGCGCAATGAAATCGCCGACTGCTCTACCGGCAAATTGGAATAGAAATCCATAATTATTTGCACTGCCGCTATTAACTGCTGATGGACAAACTAATAGTGGCGGTTCCAGTGCAAGTTGTGTCCATACCGTAGCAGAACCCGGCAATGACTCCTGATTGTCCTGGATAGACATTATTACCGCAGCTGCAATTTGTTTCTGATTTGATATGCAGGTAGCCTGCCGCGCCTTTTCCCGTGCTTTGGTGAATACCGGGAACAGAAGGGCAGCAAGGATTAAAATAATCACAATCACCACCAGCAGTTCTATAAGCGTAAAACCTTTTTTCATATTTTTTGTCCTTTTGGAATTGATTTGCATATCTTATTCAATTTATTTTACTCATGTATGGTGAAGAATACAATGAAATTTAAATAAATATTGTTTGATATTTTTATATTTGTATAAAATGATATAATGCCCAAAGTCAGCCATTTTGTGTCGCCGCGCTGCGGCTTTTATATTTTGTTTATAGCCAGGTTATTAAGATGACGCCACTCTGTGGCTGGGTTATGTTGTTATTTAACAAATAATATTAATATTCGCAAATTATCTCAATATTATTCAAGCCACAGAGTGGCGATATATTAATAGTAAAAGTATTAAAAATAGAATTAAAGCTGCAGAGCAGCGACACAAATATATTGTAATCTTAAATAAATTTACCAACCCAAGTCCAATAACCATCTTTTTTAAATTTATCACTAATAGTATCAGCAATCTCTGCGCTATCACAAATTGCGAAGGTTGATGAACCACTGCCACATAGTAATATTCCCAGCGCACCCATTTCTTCCATTTTATCGTGGATTTTTTTCAGTCCCGGCATTAATGAAAAGGCTGGTTCCTGTAAGTCGTTGCAAAGGGAAGCACCAACAGCGATTGGATGCCCGATTTTTAATGCGTGCATCATCATGGTGGTTTCCTGCTGTAAATGATTTTTATCGCTGAAGGGTGGGGCATTTAATGTTTTGTATACGGTGCCGGTATCTAACCCGTCAATGGGTTTTACTATCACCACGTCAAAATCGCATGAATCTGTTATAGGTGTCAGCTTTTCGCCACGTCCCTGTGCTAATGCTGCTTCATCCATCAGAAAAAATGGGACGTCAGAACCTATTTTTGCGGCTAATTCAACTAATTCATTTTGTTTTAATCCGGTATTCCATAATTCATTCAGTCCGATTAGCGTTGTTGCTGCATTACTACTGCCACCGCCAAGACCTGCCTGCATGGGAATATATTTTGTCAGGATTATATTTGCGCCGTATTTGTACCCGGTATTTTCTTTTAGTAATAAAGCTGCTTTGTAAACCAGATTTTTCTCATTCTGAAGTTCAGGTATATTACAGGTAAGATTTATAGAATCAGCGTGAGAAAATTTCAATATATCGAATAATTCTACTCGATGCATTATCGACTCAATATCATGGTATCCGTCGTCGCGTTTTCCTGTTATCAGTAACGTTAAATTAACCTTAGCAGGCGAATTAAGTTTTATCATGGCAACATTATAGCATAATCAAAGAATCATCACCATTTTTCTACACAATATTCACACGAAAATTATAGACATTTGTTGATGCAAAAGATAAGATTAACCACGGTTAAAGCAGATACTAATCAAAGTGTATTAAAAAGGTGTAATAATGTCTGATATGAAAAATGATATGGGTATAATAGTTGAATTTTTACCGGATGGTGTGAAGATAGACGCAATAGAAGGCGAGACGATAATACAGGTTGCGCGTCGTGCCGGAGTAATGATAGATGCGCCATGCGGTGAACATGGTAGATGCGGTAAATGTCGTGTGACAGTTGTAGAAGGCGAGACAGATGACCCATCAGTAACTGAAATAGAAAAACTGACGCCGGCTGACCTGGCGGCGGGTATACGGTTATCTTGTTTAGCGAAAGTGCAAAGTTCATTAATAGTTGAAGTTCCGAATACCAGTCGTCATGATACTCGCAGAAAAGCAACCACTTCTTTGCCATATCATATCAATCCTGATTCGTTTACTAAAAAGACCCTTGTAAATTTGACTGTTCCTGCAATTGGTGGTGATTTGCGCAGTGATTTATCGCGATTGCGCGATTCTGTACCATTTGTGAAAGATGTAGACATATCCGCTATCCAGTGCCTGTATAATGTGATAGCCTCTGGAAACCGCACTATTACCGCCGTTACTGCCGGGGATAGGCTGATTGGCGTTGAAAGCGGGGATACCGTTGCAGTTCATTATGGTGTCGCTATTGACGTCGGTACAACCACTGTCGCCGGATATCTGGTCAACCTGGCAACCGGTCGCGAGGTAGCCGCCGCCAGCACACCGAATCCGCAATCTGCATTTGGAGCAGATGTAATCAGCCGTATCGAATACTCAGGAACCCAGTGTGATAAAGTAGAAGAATTGCGTGAAGTAGTGACCAGTTCAATTAACGAAATGTTATATACCATGGCTGAAACGGCAGATATTTCAATCTGTGATATTTATGAAATAACTATGGTTGGCAATACATGTATGACTCACCTGTTTTTAGGTGTAGACCCGCATTCATTGGGTCAATCTCCGTATGTACCGGTATTTACCGAATCTATGAAAGTGCCAGCGGAAGAGTTGGGGATATGTATACAAGAGCGTGGTGTAGTGCGTACCTTACCTAATATTTCGGGATTTGTAGGCGCGGACGCAGTTGGAGTGTTGGCAGCAAGTAATATAAAGTCGCGTCCAGGTTTACAAGTAGCAGTTGATATTGGTACTAATGCCGAAGTAGTGGCGTCATATAATGGACGCGTAGTTGCATGTTCAGCGGCTGCGGGACCTGCATTTGAAGGCGCAAGAATATCCAGCGGTATGCGCGCACAACCAGGAGCAATTGATAGAGTTAAGATTGATGATGACGATTTGAGAATATCAACGATAGCTGATGAAAAAGCACTTGGATTATGCGGAAGTGGGGTTATTGAAGCAGTAGGAGAATTGCGCCGGGTAGGTATTATCGAAAGCACCGGTGCATTCGCTGACCGGGATGATTTAACCGGCATAGCAGAAAAATTACTTAACCGAGTAACTGATGATGGTGTCATATTAGCATACGCGAGTGAATGTGGTATTGATCAGGATATCGTCTTAACAATGCGCGACGTTCGTGAGGTGCAGTTAGTAAAAGCAGCCATTTACGCTGGTATCAGTATGCTTATAGAGACAATGGGTTTCACACCATCACATATTACTAACTTACATATCGCCGGCGCATTCGGTACTTATATTAATCCAGAACACGCTTTAAATATTGGGTTAATTCCCAATATTCCATTGGAGAAAGTACATTTTCTGGGCAATGCCGCCGGTGCCGGTGCAAAAATGGCAATAATGAATAATAAGGAATTTGATAAAATTGTCGCTTCTGCAACGAATGTAGAATATATCGAATTGGCTGGTGACACTGCATTCAGCGACCATTTCATGATGGCGATGCTGCTTACTCCCGGATGTGAGGACGAATAGGCTTATCCGATTATCACCACATCCGTACAGGTTTTTGATCTATAGCTGGAATTAATGGTTGTATTTTTTGCGCTAATTTCTGCAAGATAATTAATAGAATGATTACAGATATCAAATAGAAGATAATAACCAACGGAGAACGAGTGTAGAATGTAATTGATGCTCCGGGAATATTCGCCATAAATTGGTTTATGGATACTAAGGCATCCAATAACCAGGCACAGCAATAACATATTGGTATGGCTATCGTTGTATTCAGTGCAGATAATATAAATGCAATTAATCCTAATGGAAGTAAAAGCGAAGCAATTGGTATAATTAACAGATTGGATATTGGCGAAACAAGTGGTATATTGCCAAAATACCACGCCAGTACCGGTAGAATAGCGATTATTGCTCCCAGAGTTGCGGATAAACTGAACGAGATAACCCGTGGAAGAAAATGAGTAATTCGTATGAAGATTGGCGCCATTAATATCATACCTGCTACAGCAAGATACGATAATAAGAATCCTGGATCATAAATAAGAAATGGATTGATAAGTAATTGAATCAGTGCAGCAGTTGCTAATAATGTTATATGATCAGGTCGGTATGAACGTTTTAATGCTAATGGTGAAAATGACAAAACCATCGATAACGTTCCCAATATTACCATTAATACTGCGCGGTCAATCGATGGTCCCCGATCTGATATTATTAAATAAAATGCTAATATCATAAACGAAAAAAATGTAAGTAATATACGCAATCTTGGATATGTAAAAATTAGACCACCTGAAGGCAGTGCCATTAATGGTAAAAGAAATATTCCTGCCAATAATGCTATCTGGCTGCCAGATACTATTAGAATATGAATAGTGCCGGTGCGGGTAAAGCTGTCAGTAATTATTGCCGGTGGAGGTGTACCATGTGCCCCGAGAACTATACCGCTCAATAATGAAGTGTGCAAAGTACTGTAATTGCCAATCATCGCTTTTTGCAATCTTGTTTGCAGGTATTCTCTCATAATAGATCTGGTGGCATTTCCCGCTGTTTTGCCAGTGTATTTTAATGATAATATTTTCATGCGGGTAGATATTCCGCGTGACATTTGCCATAATTTGTCATTAAAATTATAAATATTTCCAGGTTCTGGCATAGATATATTTTTAGCAGTGAAATTTATTTCATAGCCGGGTATGGGTGGTGTGTCATCTCCTGATAGAATTACTCGATAATTCACTGGTATCCATTCGTTCCCGTTCCGTTTTGTAGTTAAAACGGCCTCGGTTCTCCAACGCATTTTGTCGAAATCTCGATAGATATCGACAGCATTTTCTGTGTATCCAGTATATAATCCACCGGTTATGTGGATTGAATCATAGATTTCCCGTTTAAAACTACAATATGCTGCGGATATAAAAAGTATAAACAGTAAAAGGAGAGAGGGAGATAATTTTTTAATAAGCCATATCAATAATGAAATTGCGGTAAGGATGATAAAGATCGTAGGTGATAAATATTCAGATAAAATAATTCCAGTGATCCAGGTGAGACAAATAACAAGCAATGGCCGATGCAATAACCAGTTGATTGCTGTGTCGGCCATTGAAAACATGAAGTGCTCCTTAAATCTTGGTGTAAGTATATCTTACTAAATAAGATTTTTTGCCTGAGACGTAAGGAATATTTACCGAATATAACAAGTAATCTTCCACTCGGACTACTGCTTTTATCGCTGGGTCAAACCACGAATAGCGAACACCGATAAATTTATTTACTCGTAACTTATCTGCTAACTTACCGGGTTCTCCTGGAGTAATAACTATCGGGTCTGCAGCGGCACCATCGCGTAAAATAATAGCTGTCGGTGCTTCATCAATTGGTTTTGTAGGTAAGGACAGTTTTGTCCCACTTATTGATATGTCAGAACGAATTCTTACGGTTGGGTTATTTCCAGAATATTCTACTCCATCAAAAGTATGACTGGCGTTAAATGAAATCGCAGTACGGGACAATATATCGCTGGTAAACCATAGCGGGGAACTCCATGAATCTTTAAGGTTAATACCACCGACTTTAAATGGTACAGATATTTGGCTATAAGATAGAGATGTGAAATCATCATCTTGCTGTGAATATTTAAGATCACCATTTTTCTCAATACGGTAAGAACCAATTAATGAACCCATAGCTTCAGGAAGTGTAGATCGCTTTCCGCCATAAGTTAATGCCATGTTATTTGGGGAGTTCTTAG
>JBIJDE010000178.1:0-8745 GCA_044344305.1 Armatimonadota bacterium | reverse complement strand
AGTCATCTGTGTTACAACCTACTGAAATACCAGATGACCAGGCTACTCAAAATAATCGTGTATTAGCAAGAAATCGTATTCCTAAAGTTATTCGAGTGTTCAAATCTGATGAGGTAATAATTCGCGCAGGGCAAATTATTACTGCCGATGATATAGAACAACTAAATAAACAACAGGCTTTCTCTCCGGTATCTTTACTTCGATTAATTCCTGTTGCGCTACTAACAGCGTTGGCAGTAACTATGGTTGGAGCCTATTTACGTTATCACCAAACAAAGTTGTTTAATAAACCTGAAAGATTGCTACTGGTATCTGTATTGATTGTAGCACCCCTTTGGGCAACTCTAAATTTGGGATATAAGCATTCTGATATGGTGTGTATGACTGTAATTCCTTGTGCCAGTATGATGTTAGCGGGATTATTAGGGATACCAGTAGCTATTATTTCTACAACGGTTATCAGCCTTTTAGGAGGTTTAATTTCAGATCAGCAATTTGGAGCAACGTTATTATCATTAGGTAGCGCAATTACAGGGATTTTAGTAATTCAAAGTATGTCGCCAGCAAGTAAAGCAATTAATGCTGTTTTAATATTATCAGTGACTAACTTTCTATTACAAGTTGGGCTTGTTTGGACAAGCCCTGGCGCAGCAATACCATTTTCTCTGAAGGAAGTAGGTTGGATGGCGTTGTGGGCATCAGAAGCGGCACTATTATCATCTTTGATTGCTGTAGGTGCAATTTCTATATTAGCGCGACCGTTTGGGATATTAACCAATTCTCGCTTATTAGAGCTATCTAATAGTAAAGAGGTATTATTACGAAGGTTAATGAATGAGGCACCAGGTAGCTATCATAGCAGTGTGATGGTTGCAAACATGGCAGAGGCAGCAGCAGATGCTATTGGTGCGAACTCGTTATTGGCAAAAGTATCTGCATTATATCATGATGTAGGTAAACTAAAACGTCCTGCATATTTTGCTGAAAATCAAGTACCCCTCGGAACTGGAAATCCGCATGAAAAATTATCTGCCCGTATGTCAGTATTAATTCTCACCAGTCATCCACGCGATGGTGGCGAAATGGTAAGACAAAATAAGTTTCCAGATGAAGTAGCGATGATTATACGTGAACACCATGGTACAACATTAGCAGCTTATTTTTATCATCGAGCAAGAAACGAGTCAAATGGAAAAGAAGTATCAGAAGATGATTTTCGATATCCTGGACCGCTTCCCAGCAGTCGTGAATCTGCAGTAGTTATGTTGGCTGATCAGACTCAAGCTTCTGTAAAGTCGCTCCGAGAGGCAACCCCACAACGCATCGAATGGATGGTTGACGAAATCATTAAGAACAGACTCGATGATGGACAGTTTGCTGACTGTGATATAACATTAAGAGACTTGCGTATAATAAAAGAAGTATTTGTTAAGATTCTCACTGGGTTGTATACTTATACACGCCTTGAGTATCCAGATGTTAAAGGGGAAAAACGTGGCAATTCTAATACAACGGCAGCATAAAACAAAGATTCCTGTGGAATTATTAAAAATGGCAGCTAAGGAAGCATTAGCAGAAAAAGATCTGAAGGCTGAAAAAGTAGAAGTCAGCATTTTGCTGACGGATGACGCGGAAATGGCGCGTATGAATCAACAATATCGTAGTAAAGAAGGACCGACTGATGTTTTGTCATTTGCACAAAATGATGGGATGGTCATGCCGGGTACATCTAAAATGCTCGGAGATGTGGTAATATCTATAGACACAGCAGAACGGCAAGCTTTAGCTGCCGGCAGATCTGTAGATGACGAGACTGCGCAATTGGTGATACATGGTGTACTCCATTTGTTGGGATATGATGATGTCAATCAAACGGGTTATGAGGAAATGGTCGAGGTCGGAAAAAGAGTCTGGGAACGAATCAGCATTTGATAATGTAGATGAGCCAGCGACCGCTTCTTCCATGAAAAATAGGTCAATTTTAGAAAGCTTTATACATGCTTTCGAAGGTTTATCACACGTAATGTGGACTCAACGTCACGTGCGGGTGCAGCTTTTTATGGTTATGATGGTATTGCTATTATGCTTTACTATGAAATTAAGCATGATAGAAGTGTTACTGGTGTTATCAGGGACAGCCTTTGTTATTATGGCTGAACTTTTCAATACAGCAATTGAAGTTGTTGTAAATATGATTACCAGTACATATCATCCTTTGGCAAAAATAGCGAAAGATGTAGCGGCTGCTGGTGTGTTAGTCGCAAGTATCTACGCTACTGCAGTTGGGTTAGGTGTGTTTCTTAGCCCTTCAATGATGGCAAAATATAAGACAACTATGGTACATTTTGAAGGGATGGATTCTGGAACTCTTTTAGTAATGATATTTGTTGGGTTAGCGACCTTATTTATTTTAGTACCGTTAGCAAAAATAAAAGTTGGCCATGGTACACTTTTGCGTGGTGGGGCTGTCAGCGGACATTCAGCAGTTGCATTTTTCTTTGCTGCCGCCATTGCTGTTAGTTCAAATTATAATTATATTATTACATCTTTATCTTTTGTTCTGGCTATTTTAGTAGCGCAAAGCAGGGTAGAAGGCAGGATTCATACATTACGAGAGGTATTATGGGGTGCAGCGGTTGCATTAACATTAATTGCGTTATTATTGGCTGCTAATGGTTTAAGACTACACACTGCTCCGTGAGGATGATATGCAAATAAATGAAATTATTGCTGATATTGAAAGATTAAAAAAAGAACGTAATGCCATAATTATGGCACATAATTATCAACCTGCTGAAATTCAAAAAATTGCTGATATAAACGGTGATTCGCTGGAATTAAGTATTCGTGCATCAAATCTTCCTGATATCGATGTAGTAGTATTTTGTAGCGTTGATTTTATGGGTGAAACAGCTAAATTATTGTCTCCTGAGAAAATTGTATTACTCCCCGATGCCGAAGCATTTTGTCCAATGGCCGAGATGATTAACCCTGATAGTCTACGAGCATTAAAAGCGCAACATCCTGGTGTTCCCGTAGTGTGTTATGTTAATTCTTCAGCGGCTGTAAAGGCGGAAGCTGATATTTGTTGCACGTCTGCAAATGCAGTAAAAATTGTAAATAGTCTTGATGCTGATACGGTAATATTTGCACCAGATAGAAACCTTGGTGCTTATGTTGCACGATATACAGATAAGAAAATGATTTTATGGCAGGGATATTGCCCTGTACATAATAGGATATTACCTGAGCATGTTATAGCTAAAAAAAATCTTCACCCAAATGCAAAGGTAATTGTTCATCCTGAATGTCCTCCTGGTGTAATCGATATTGCTGATTATGTTGTTAGCACAGGTGGAATGGTTAAGTTAGTTAAAGAAAATGAATCAGAAGAGTTCATTGTTGGTACAGAAGAAGGAATGATGTATCGACTTGAGAAAGAAGCACCTAACAAGAAATTTTACCACATTTCTCCTATTGCATTTTGTCCGAATATGAATAGGACTACTTTAGAAAAAGTACGTGATTCATTATTAAAAATGCAGTTTCCTATTGAAGTACCATCGGATATTGCAGAAAAAGCTAAAACTGCAATAGAGCGAATGATTGAATTGTCTCGGTAATTATTGATGAGTGATATCATTTCAAATGGCAGACATAATCTGCGTATAATTGAAATCATTACTTCACATGGAGCAATCGGTGGTGAAGAAAAAAACTTTGTTACTTCAATACGAAAATTGCGCGAGTTAGGTGATGAAATCACAGTTGTATATCCGCAGGATTCGCCGAATGCTGATTATTTTAAATCAGAAAAGTTACCATCAGCAGAATGGAAATGTTTGGGTAAAGCGGATTTAACTTCAGTTTATAAATTAGTAAAATTAATTAAAGAAAAGCGTGCAGATATAATTCATGCTAATTCAGAAACATCTGCTATTATTGCTGGCATGGCAGCTTCTATATGTAAAATACCTTTAGTTTCAACAGTATCTAACTTTTCTTCACCGGGTTCGTACTCGAAGTCAAACACTATTATTTGTGCCTCGCAAGCTATTCGACGTTATTTACTTGACTATGGTTTGAATAATGATAAATTAAAAGTAATATTTAATGGGATTGATTTAAAACGTTACCCGATAATTTCTGCAGTCGATGCTCGTGTTGTACTTAAAATGGTTAGTGATGTGAAGATAGTCGGTTTATTTGCAACTCAAATTAATGAAGAATCTGGGATAAACACTACTTTATATGCATGGCCAGATATAAATGGTATTTTTTTAGGTGCAAAATTAATTATAGTTGGAACTGATTCTAATGCGAAACTACATAGTGAAGAAATTGAAAGATTAGGTATACAGTCATCAGTTGAGTTTAAAGGTCAAACAAATGATTTTAACATTAATGGGTGCTTGCGATGTAATAATAATTCCATCTCGAAAAGATGCAATGAGCATAATTGCTATTGAAGCTATGGCTTTGGGTAAAGTTGTAGTCGCTTCGAACACCGGTGGGTTAAAAGAAATTATTGAAGATGAACAAACGGGGATATTAGTAGATCAAAATGACCTGGATGGCTTTGCACAAACAACAGCGACTCTGTTAGCAGAGTCGGAACGAGCGGTGAACATGGGTAATGCAGGCAGGTTAAGGGTAGAAGCATTATTTAACGCAGATATACAGATTATGAAAGTGCGAAATGTGTTAGAGTCAGAAGTAGTGAAAAATCAGGAAAAGAAGAAAAATAAATAATTCTTAAATAATTTTACGGTTGTGCGTTTTCACCAGAAAATCGCTTCTCAACCTCTGCCATTATTTTAATTATTGAGTCGTCAACTTCTTCAATTGTAATATCAAACATACAATCAAAATTTTTGCAGATTGGATGACGTTTACAAGGAGCGCAGGGGTAGGGGTGCAGGCAAACAGTGCAAGTTGGCTCCTCAGCCAGCCACTCGGCTGTTGTAGAGCCATATAAAGCGACTGTAGGCTTGTTAGCAGATAGGCCAGCATAAGTTAATCCGGTGTCGACTCCGATTATCACATCAGCACCTTGAACAATTGCTGCGGATTGAATTAATGATAATAAACCTGCTGCAGGTACTGGGCGTGATTCAGTATGTTCTTCTTGTAGTCTCATGGCGTCAATTCTGCGTTCAGGTCCAGCGATAATTACTGATTTCATTTCATATTTTCGCCATAATAAATCAGCCAAATCACCCCAGCGATTCCATACCCAATCTTTTTGCGGACGGGAAGAAGACACACAAAATGCTGCATATTTTCCCTTATTTAAACCATGATCGGTTAAAATTTTCCGGGCTTCCTGCAATGTTTCGTCTGGAATATCAAGAACAAGGTCGCGAGGTGAATCATCAAAACCGAAAGCTGATAAAATATGGGTGTAATTTGTGGATAATCTACGGGCAGCAATTTTGCCAACTACACGAGTAACCAGATACTGATTGCCCCATTCATTAGCGTTTATTGATACTCGGATAGGCGCACCAGTCATATTGGCAATTAAACCACTTTTTAATAACCCCTGACAATCCAGTGCTACATCAAAGTTCATTTTGCGTAGTTCTTTACCAAACGCTGAAAATTCGCGAAGAAGAGGAATAAACTCCATTTTATCAAACATCTTCTGCCATTTTGGAAGTTGTTGAACTACTATTACATCATCAACGTATGGATTATGTTGAACAATTGTAGCACTCAATGGATCAACAATCCAAGTTATATGAGCGCCGGGGATATTTTCTTTTAGTGCCTTGGGAACTGGTGATGTCATTAAAACATCACCAATAGCACTAAGCCGAATGATTAAAATACGTGGATTATCAGGTAATTTAATTGTTGGAATATTCTTTGTCATATTATTTGTATCTGTAGAATTATAAAAATGTAACATGAAGATGTCAAATATTTGGTTTTTTTCTATTATTTATATTCATAAGACGTTTTAGAAACTGAATATAAAAATATATATTGGTAGTAATTTTAAAATTAGAGAAAACTTTAAAAAACAGGTCTCACATGGTGATACTTAATGTATATAAAATATACAGGAAAATTAATATCAGCTATAGACTGAAAGACGATAGGTCGGTAAAATAGAAGGGCAATGATTAGAAAATTATTTCTTACTTTTATTTTCATATATTTTCTTACCAGTTTATATTCGCAAACGGTAAAAGCTCCAGTAGTGACAGCCCGTGGTGCGATATTAATGGATAGATACTCTGGATGTACTTTGTGGGAGAAAAATGCTGATTTGCGGTTGCCGATGGCAAGTACCACAAAGATTATGACTGCGATTATCATAATTGATAAAGGCGCAGACAAATTAAGTCAAACAATTAAAGTCAGCGAACATGCTTTTTCAACTGGAGGCAGTTCAGTATTTGCTGCCGGTGATCAGCCAACGTTAGAAGAATTATTAAAGGCAATAATGTTGCGATCTTCAAATGAAGCCGCAGTTGCATCTGCTGAGTTTTTAGGTGGCGGTGGTGAAATAGGCGAAAAATTATTTGTGAAATGGATGAATGAAAAAGCCATCGCAATGGGATTGAAAAATACTCATTTTACTAATCCGCATGGTTTATACAATAAAAATCATTATTCAAGTGCCCATGACCTTGCCACGTTAACAAGATATGCGTTAGCTAATCCAATTATAGCTGAAATATTGACTATTAAGAATTGTTCAATAAATGTTCCTCCACGTGGGAATATATGGCTAGATAATCATAATAAAGATATTGGTAAAGCTCTTGATGGGCTTCCGGGTGCTATTATTGATGGCGTAAAGACAGGATATGTTAAAGAGTCCGGGCAATGCCTTGTTAGCAGTGCTTCATGTAGAGGGTGGCAATTAATATCAGTAGTCCTTAATAGTGGGGATAAATTTGGTGAAAATAAATATTTATTAAGTTACGGGTTTAGAAATTTTGCATGGAAAACCTATGTGAAAGAAAATAAGGCTATTGTATCTATTCCTGTAAGTGGTGCTGATATTAAAACTGTTTCAATTGGTACTGTTTATTTATTAGGATTACCGACAATGATAGGTGATAATAATGAAGGTCAGATTTCAGTCATTGGAAATGATGGTAAGCCTTTAAAGAAATTAACAAGTCCTATATTGCATGGTCAAGCGGTAGGAACAGTTCAGTTGATTGTAAAAAATAAGATAGTTTCTGCTGTACCTGCAGTAGCATTAGTTGATGCTCCATCATCAGTTAAATTAATAGTATTTAAGATGATAATAAAAGGTGTTATTATATTAGTAGCAATACTAATGGGGGGATTTATAATTGGAAAGATTGCAAAAATTTCTCGCCGCAAGTGGCGTAGGCTCAAGGCGAGGAGCAGAAAAGTTAATTCAGATGGGCAGAGTGAAAGTTAACGGGGAGGTTGTAACTCTCTTTGGTACTACAATAGATGCTGAAAAAGATGTAATTTTAGTTGATGATAAGTTAGTCTCATTGCCAAATGGTAAGACTATTATGTTAAATAAACCTGCTGGATATATTACGACCTGTAATGACCCACAACAGCGTGAAACAGTAATGTCTTTAGTACCGAGTATCGCAGGATTACATCCGGTTGGACGGTTAGATAAAGAAACGACTGGACTTCTAATTCTTACTAATGATGGTGAATTAACTTATGCTCTTACTCATCCAAGGCATCATATTGATAAAATATATATTGCTTCAATAAATAAATTACCTACACCGGGCTCATTGCAACGTTTAAGACAGGGTGTTGATATTGGCGATGGAGATGGTGTTACTGCACCTGCAAAAGTACGAGTTATAAAAAACTTTGGTCAGGATGTTGATTTAGAAATTATTATACATGAAGGTAAAAAACGCCAGGTTCGTAGGATGCTGAAAACAATCGGACATCCTGTATTGCATTTGCAACGCATTCAAGTCGGTGAATTAACGTTAGGTGAACTTGCGATAGGGGAGTGGCGCGCATTAACAGATGAAGAGGTTTGCGAATTAAAGAAAATAACAAATATTGAGGCCGTTTAGATAATAAACAGCCTCAACATTTAAAATTATGCTGGTTTTGGTTCGGTCGGTTTTTCTTCTTCCTGTGTAGGGTCTACCAATTCGATTATCTCATTGGTAAGCAGGTCTTTAATAACAGCTTCTGCTTGCACTTCATCTAATCCACAGGCGGCTACCACCTCAGCAATATTTAATTTACCATTTATAGCAGTTAATACTTTCTTTACATTTTGTGGTACATATCTAACCTTTGCTTCCATTCCAGGTTTCATTTTCAGAACTTTGTATGGTGATTCTCCGGCTCCTGCTTCACCTTCTTGTCCTGCGATAGGTGCAACTAAACGTTGGATAACTTCTTCGGAAGTAACAGTTAGCATACGTTCAAAATCTGGTATTGATGGCATACTTTGGAATACAAAATTACCATCAGTCATTTTACAGAGTATATACATTAATTCATCTTGAGTATTTGCTTGTATACCACGGGGTTGTATGCCCCATACTTCACCGTCACGAAAAACAGCCATTGCCCATTTTGCTTCATGAGAAATTTCAATACGACCGGTTTTACCCCATGTTTTCATAGCAACAACTAAATCTAAAAAATTTAAATCTTTAAATGATCCTTTAACGGCTTTATATTCTTTTATTTCTGCTTTTTCAGTGATTCCATTTTCTTCTTCACGAGCTTTCATTATTTCTATTAATTGCTCAATAC